>NZ_JAALED010000576.1:19884-21248 GCF_014145155.1 Dietzia sp. B19
GCGAGGGATCGCCGGGGCAGCGGCACTACAGTTATCAGCGGTTCTGCCAGATCGTCGGCGAGTACGTCGAGGTCAACGAGCTGACGATGCGGATCGCGCACGTGCCCGGGCACACGATGCAGGTCGACTGGGCGGGCACGAAGATGGCGATCTTCGATCCCGTCCTCGGCACCAAGACCACGGTCTCGGTGTTCGTGGCGTCGCTGCCGTACTCGGGGTTGGTCTTCGCCTCGGGCTGCGTGGACGAGAAGATGCCGAACTGGCTCGACGCGCACTTGCGGGCGTTCGAGTACTTCGGCGGCGCGGCGCAGGTGATCGTCCCGGACAACGCCTCGACGGCGTCGAACCAGATCGCCCGCGGTGACCGGGCCCGCGAGGTCAACCGTGAGTACCGTGACTTCCTCGAGTACCACCACACCGCCGCGGTGCCCACTCGGCCGGTGCGCCCGACGGACAAGGGCAATGTCGAGGCCGGGGTGAAGGTGGTGACGAACTGGGTGATCGGACGGCTGGCCGATCGGCGTTTCGCGAGCCTGGACGATCTGAATGAGGCGATCGCCGCCGAGGTGGAGGCGATCAACGACCGGACCCCGTTCCGCGGCCAGAAGACCAGCCGCCGGGAGCTGTTCACCGAGCACGAGCAGTCGGAGCTGATCGCTCTGCCCGAGGTCCGCTGGCAGCCGGTCATCTGGAAGAAGTCCAAGGTCAACAGGGATTACCACGTGGAGATCGCCACGGTGAAGTACTCGGTGCCCTACACCTTCGCTGGCCAGCACGTCGACGTGAAGATCACCGGCCCCACACTGGTGGTCATGGCTGGCGGTGAGGTCATCGCCTCCCACACCGTCTCCGGCAGGCGGCACTCGTTCGTCACCGACCCTGACCACGTGCCCGCCCAACACCTGCAGTCATCCGACCTGTGGTCACGGGCCTACTTCGTACGCCAGGCCCACAAGATCGGACCGCACACCGTCACCGCGATCAGCGAGGTCCTGGATCGTCAGCGGATCGAGGCGCAGGGCTACCGGTCGTGCCAGAACATCCTCGCCCTGGCTCGCGGCGACAACAAGATGCTCCTCGAGCGCGCCTGCGGGCAGCTGATCTCCCAGACCGCCAGACGGGCGATCAGCTACACCGCCGTCAAACAGCGACTGGCGGCCCTGCGGGCCCAGGCCGCGGCCCGACCCACGACGACGGAGGCGCCGCCGGCAACGACGGCCCGGGTGGAGCCGCCGCCGGGTCGGCGGGATACAACGGGGGCGCATCTGGCCGGGCCTGAGCAGTTCAGTCTCGCCGCCCTCACCGGACGCCCGAGTACGAGCACCGGCATCGCGGGGAAGGAGGAGCTGCAGTGACTGATCGTC
>NZ_JAALED010000081.1:0-3305 GCF_014145155.1 Dietzia sp. B19
GGCGGCTCGCGCGCGTACCGTCGATTCATGACCGAGCGGCAGCCGTACGAGGTGGTCGAGCGGTACCCGGAGTTCGAGCTGCGGCGGTACCCCTCCCATGCCGTGGCGGAGGTGCCCGTCCACGGGTCCTTCGGCAGTACCGGCAACCAGGCGTTCAGGGCGCTGTTCAAGTACGTTACCGGTCACAACGAGTCGGCCGGGTCCATCGCCATGACCGCACCGGTCGTCCAGGAGTCACCCGGCTTCGAGAAAATCGCCATGACCGCGCCCGTAGTCCAGACCGAGGCCGACGGCGGCGAGCACGTCGTCGCCTTCGTGCTGCCCGCCTCGCTCACCGCCGCGACCGCTCCGGTGCCCGCCGATCCTCGGGTGCGGGTCAGGCAGGTGCCCGACCGTGTCGCCGCAGCAGTGCGCTACTCGGGACGGTGGAGCGAGTCGGCCTATCGACGTCACCTGGCCGACCTCGAGGCCGCGATCGCCCGGGCCGGGCTGGTCGCCACCGGGCCGCCCAGGTACGCCCGGTTCGACCCGCCTTTCACGCCGTGGTTCCTGCGGCGCAACGAGGTCGTGCAGGACGTGGTGTGGCCCGAAGGCGGCTGACTCGCGTCGCGCTGGCGGTGTTCGGCAAATTGTCCGCTTCCGTTGGCTGCGGAACGGCGCTATTATCCGAACATGATAAACGGCAAGACGATAGATTCGAGACCCCCTTCGGAGGCGGAACTCGTCGATGCCGCGTCCCAGGCACTTCGCGAGAGACTCCCGCCGGAGTGGAAGATCGATACCAGGCAGGGCGCTACATCGTCGACATCTGGCGGCGCAGATTCTCTGATGATCGCCGAGGCTCCCGATGGGAGTGCCGCAACATTCTGTGTCACCGTCAAGAGCGCCGTCGTAGCTCGCGACATACCTGCGCTTCGGAAGAGGTGCGGCGACACTATGGCCCAGGTGCCGGACAGTGGGTGCCTGGTCTTGACTCGCTATCTCGCGCCCGCCGACCGTGCGCGGCTCGACGCGGCTGGCATTTCATATATCGATGCGACCGGCAATATGAGGGTTTCATCCCCCGTTCCCGCACTCTTCGTCTCGGATCGTGGTGCCGAAAGAGATCCCTGGCGGGGGCCAGGGCGCCCGAGGGGCACCCTCAAGGGAGAACCCGCAGCGAAGGTAGTCAGAGCGCTACTCGATCTTCCCGGGCCATGGCGTGTGCGGGAACTCGCCGACGTCGCCAATGCCTCGGTGGGGTCGGTATACCGTGTGATGCAGTTTCTCGAAGATCAGGGACTTGCGCAGCGGCTGCCTGACCGGCGATTCCTGGTGTCCGACTGGGCAGCTCTTCTGCGCAGATGGAGCGACGACTATCAGTTACTCCGGTCCAATGCCGTGTCCCATTGGATCGCTCCCCGGGGCCTGTCGGACCTTCTCGATACGGTGCGCGAGGAAGAGGACGTCGACTACGCGCTGACCGGGTCCGTCGCAGCAGCAGCGTGGGCTGCCTACGCGCCAGCCAGGTCGGCGATGGTGTACGTCCGAAACGTCGAACGTGCAGCGGCGAACTGGGGCTTGCGCGCGACCGAAGCGGGAGCGAACGTGCTGCTGATCGAACCCACTTACCCCGTCGTCATGGAACGCGCCATGACCGCGTTGGAAGGGCTCACGGTCGCCCGCCCGGCCCAGGTGGCTGTGGACCTCATGACCGGGCCGGGCCGGGCACCCGCAGAGGCGAACGAGTTGATCGAATGGATGAGGGCACATGAACAGTCCTGGAGAGGGTAGTGGCGATCTGCTCGTCAGTGCCCGGTCTGCGCTTCTGGACGCGGCCGAGGCGTTGTCCGAGCAGGCCGCAGTCGACGGGCTGATTGCGAGACCGGCATGGAGGGCCGCCCGTCATGACCTCGACACGCTTTGGGGCTGTCAAGTTGCTTGACACGGTGGTACATTTTCAGTGCGACCCCAATCGACGAAAGAGCCCCTGGGCTTCGGGAATGATCCCTAGTTGGTTGGGGTTTCGTGCGTCAGTAGTAGTGCTCGGTGCCGTACCCGAAGTAGTCACTCTCGATCCTGATCTTGCTCCGGATCAGTCTGTGAGCCCGGTCGTCGCCGGTCTCCCACTTCCGTGTGACCGCCCAGGTGCAGTAGTCCGCAGCCTGGAGACCGAAGTCGGACTCATCCCGCCAGAATGCCAATACTCGCTTGGCGCGGAAGGGCAGACACTGGGCCATGACATCGTCCACGGCGCCCCTGAACGCAGCCCGGGTCTTCCTGGTTCCCATCTGAGCGGCGACGACCTGGATGGAATCGCCCTGGTGGAACAGCTGAGGGGCGGCCCGACTGAGATGAAAAAACCAGGCGTACTGGTAGAACTTCGGTTCGGTTGGGCGGATCGAGGGCTGGGCCTTGGACTTCTCCAACAGAGTGATGTCGAACCGGAACTCAAGATCCACCAAGGCGTCGAACACCGCGTCTCGCACGACCTGGGCGTCCGGAGAGGCGTGGAAACACGAATCCAAACCCTGGGCCTTCCAGGCCAGTTCGTCTCGGAGCCGCATGAGGCGCGTCCGGAGCGCCCACACCTGTTTTTCGTCGGCGCACAGCGTGCCCACCGCGAAGTACCTGGATGCCTTCCCATTGCGGAGGAACTGGAGGTCGCCACTCTCATCTGCGAACAGATACTTGATCGCCACGAAGGGGCCTTTCTCTCGACTGCCACCTATGGAAGCACATCGAGAGGACACTCCTCGGGCGGGAAACTTACTATGCGCCATTACCCTCAGATGGCATAAAGGCAGGTCAGCGCGAGTATTTAGCTGTTTATCCACAGGCGCTCCCCAGCAAGTCACATCCTTGTAGGCCCCTGTGATGAGTTGAGGGCGCGGTGGGTGAATAGCGTGGACCAGCTCTACGTCGCGCCGCACGAGTTGGTCTATGCCGGTCGGTTCGAATGCCGGGAAGTGGCGGTCCGCTCTCGGCGGTCGTGGGCCTTGTCGTCGTCGCCCTCAAGAACGCAGTCCACGTCGGACAGTGAGCGTTAAGACGGAGCGGGTCCGGTGAGCCACCAGGCGATCACGTTACTTGTCAGCTCGGGGATCGGGCCCTCGCCGGTGGAGCCGTCGCCCCACCGCGGAAGGTCCACCCAGATGCGCAATGGTGGACTGCCGATCATCGGGAGGTCGACATGGGCGAGTGGGCGCATCGTCGAGGCGAGCACGTCCCTTTCGGAGGTCCCGCAGTTGAGCGCCGGGACGACACCCGGCAGGCAGATCACCTCGGCTCTCCGCCCCCCCCGGCGCCGTGGGCCTGCACAAGGG
>NZ_JAALED010000082.1:0-31976 GCF_014145155.1 Dietzia sp. B19
TCCGCCACTGCGAGGCCGTCGACCGGGCCGCGCGCGCCGGCGTCCCCACCGCGGTGGTGTCGCCCGCGGATCACCCCGACCGCCCGGCCTGGGATCGCGCGCTGACAGACGCTGTCCGCGGGTTCGCACCGGACTGGGTGGTCTCGGCGGGCTTCATGCGCATCCTCGGCGCTGCGTTCCTGGACGAGTACGCCGGTCGGGTGGTCAATTCGCACCCCGCCCTGCTGCCGTCCTTCCCCGGAGCCCACGCGGTGCGGGACGCTCTCGACTACGGCGTCGCGGTCACCGGGTGCACCGTGCACCTGGTCGACGCGGGAGTGGACACGGGACCGGTGATCGACCAGCGCGCGGTCGAGGTCCACCCGGACGACACGGAGGCCACCCTCCACGAACGAATCAAGGTCGTCGAGCGCGAGATGCTCGTCGACGTCCTCACGGCCGCCGCCAGTGGCCGACTCCACATCGAAGGTCGAAAGGTGCACCGATCGTGACCTCTCAGTCGGACAGTCCCCATCCGGACGAAATTCAGCCGGACGGATCCCAGCCGGACGAACCCCAGTCGCACGACCCGCACGCGGGCGGCGCCGAGTCCCGCCGGGCGGTCCGGCGCGCGCTCATCAGCGTCTATGACAAGACCGGACTGGAGGAACTGGCCCGGGGTCTGGCGGACGCCGGCGTCGAGATCGTCTCGACGGGCTCCACCGCGCAGCGCATCGCCGACGCCGGGGTCGCCGTGACGCCGGTCGACGCGCTGACCGGGTTCCCGGAATGCCTCGAGGGTCGGGTCAAGACCCTGCACCCGCGGGTCCACGCGGGCATCCTCGCCGACACGCGCAAGCCCGAGCACCTCGAGCAGATCGCGGACCTGGGTGTGGAGCCGTTCGAGCTCGTCGTCGTCAACCTCTATCCCTTCACCGACACCGTCGCCTCCGGCGCGGACTACGACGCCTGCGTCGAGCAGATCGACATCGGTGGTCCCTCCATGGTCCGCGCGGCGGCCAAGAACCACCCGTCGGTGGCCGTTCTGGTCGACCCGGACGGGTACGCCGAGGCCCTGGAGGCGGTGGCCGCTGGAGGGTTCCCGCTCGAGCAGCGTCGCCGGCTCGCGGCCGCCGCGTTCCGCCACACCGGCGCCTACGACGTCGCGGTGGCCACCTGGATGACCGAGCAGACCGAGCAGGCCACAGTCGACGGCAACGGGGACTTCCCGGTGTGGCAGGGGCAGAGCCTCGACCTGGCCGCCACGCTGCGCTACGGCGAGAATCCCCACCAGAGCGCGGCGCTCTACACCGACCCGGCGGCCGCGCCCGGTCTCGCGCAGGCCGTACAGCTGCACGGCAAGGAGATGAGCTACAACAACTACGTCGACGGCGACGCGGCCTGGCGGTCCGCCTTCGACCACGCCGAACCGTGTGTGGCGATCATCAAGCACGCCAACCCGTGCGGGATCGCGATCGCCCCGGAGATCGCCGCCGCCCACCGCGCCGCCCACGAGTGCGACCCCGTCAGCGCCTTCGGCGGGGTGATCGCCGCCAACCGCGAGGTCAGCCTCGAGATGGCCGAGCAGGTGGCCGAGATCTTCACCGAGGTGATCATCGCCCCGGGGTACGCCGACGGGGCCGTGGAAACCCTGCAGCGCAAGAAGAACATTCGCATCCTCGAGGCGCAGGCCCCCACGGGCGCCGAGCTCGAACGCAAACAGATCTCCGGCGGCGTGCTCGTGCAGCAGCGCGACGCGCTGGACGCCGCGGGCGACGTGACCGACGGCTGGACCAGGGCCTGCGGAGAAGACGCCGACGCCGACACCCTGCGGGACATCCTCTTTGCCTGGCGCGCCTGCCGCGCGGTCAAGTCCAATGCCATCCTGCTGGTCAGCTCGGGCGCCACGGTCGGCGTGGGCATGGGGCAGGTCAATCGCGTCGACTCGGCGCGGCTCGCGGTGCAGCGGGCGGGGGAGCGGGTGACCGGGTCGGTCGCGGCCTCGGACGCCTTCTTCCCCTTTGCCGACGGGCTCGAGGTGCTCGCCGCGGCCGGGGTCCGCGCCGTGGTCCAGCCGGGTGGGTCCGTGCGGGACGCCGAGGTGATCGAGGCGGCCGAGAAGGCCGGGATCACCATGTACTTCACCGGCGCCCGCCACTTCTTCCACTGAGGGCCGGACCCCGAGTCAGCCGTCCGGGGTGGCGTCGGAGCCGCGGTGGCGGTCAGCCGACCGACGCGGGATCCGCCGGGTGGATCGTCGGGATGGTCACCGATGACACGGTGGGTCCGTCCTGCTCGAATGAGGCGGCGACCCCGGCGGCAGGCTTTCCGCGGCGGGTCTTGTCGACGGCAGGTATCCCCACCAGCATCCCGCCGGACGGGCAGTCCGCGATGACGACCGCATTGGCTCCGACGACCGTGTCGTCTCCGATCGACACGGGTCCGAGTACGGTCGCTCCCGCCCCCAGCGTGACGCCGTCGCCCACCGTGGGATGACGCTTGCCCCGGTTCAGGGAGCGGCCCCCCAGAGTGACTCCGTGGTAGATCGTGACGTCCGAACCGACTTCTGCGGTCTCGCCGATGACGACGCCCATGCCGTGGTCGATGAAGCACCTCTCGCCGATCACGGCGGCCGGGTGGATCTCGATTCCCGTCACCGAACGACTGAGCGTCGACAGGGCGCGGGCGACGAACCTCGCCTCGGCGTTCCACAGCAGATGTGCGAGACGATGCGACCACAGGGCGTGGACTCCCGGACTCACGAAGAGGTTCTCCCAGAGGCTTCGTGCGGCGGGATCACGGTCGGTGCTCGCGGCGAGATCGGACAGAAGGACTCGGACGATACTGGTCGATGTGCTCACGGGGTTCCCTCGGAGTCGAATCTTCTCGGACACGGTCTTCCTCTCGGACAGGCCTCAGGCGGTCACGATCTCGCCGTTGCGGGGGATCCCACGTTTCCCCGCTGCACGGACGAACGTCAGGGGTACCCCGCGTGCGCGCTCCCAGTCGGTCGAGGTCGAGACCTGGAGGTGGATGTGGGGCTCCGTGCTGTTCCCCGAGTTCCCGCATTCGCCCAGCCGGTCACCGGTGGCGACGGACTGCCCGACGGACACGCACACGGAACCGCGTCGGAGATGTGCGACGACGACGTAGGGGCCGGCCTCGCCCAGTGACAGCACCACCCGATTCCCCGCGAGGCCGTTCGCTCCCGCGGCGGCCCGCCGACCCTGCCCCGCCATGTATGGCGCGAGGGTGAGAGGGGACCGGCGCGCCCGGTGGTCCGGCTCCGCGTCGTGGATCTCCACGACTCTCCCGGAGACGGGGGCGAGGACGTCGGCGCCAAAACCCACGAACAACTCCGGGGGCTCGGGAGAGACGATCGAGGTCCACGTCCGGGGCGCCGAGCGTCCGGAGTCGTCGACGGCGACGAAGTCGATGGCGTGTGACACCCCGAACAGTGTGGTCCCGTGGCTCGGGATCCGGTTTTCAGGGCTGTTCTCCACCTTCCACCGTCCACGGAAGGGGAACGACAGCTCGACCGCGCCCACGCTCGGAGGTGTCCGGTGCTCCCTCCGTCCGGGCTGCGGCGGGTGAGCTGAGGTCATGTCGGCTCCTGTTCTGGGCGAGCATGCGGGATGGGAGCGCGGCGGGTCGGAGTAGTCCGGTGCACGCGAGAAGACGGAGGCGGGGGCCCGCCGACGGGAGCACCATACGCAGCATTTCCCCGCTCCGGCAATGGGGTCGATCGTGAAATCGACTGCGCCGGTGCGGAATCGAACGAAGAACGACGATCACATGAATCGAGGGTGGTTGCTCGGCGCTGCGGAACTGCACTCTCTCCGACCAATCAGAGAACTTCGAAAACAGAGCACGTGGCGGTGCAGTGTCGCATGCCGGAAAAGTGAGGTTCGTCGCCGACGGAAGTCGGTGTGATCGGTGCAGGTCACCGGGCGATCAGATCGGCAGGGTGGACGAGTCCCCCGGGTCGTCGCGGGCAATTTCCTTAGCTCCTGGCCGATATTGCTTGTACTAGCCCGGGTCGGTACCAAGGTCTCGTCAGTGCCGCCGGGCACCGGGTCTGAGAAATCGCCTCGGCGGGCACTGCGATGTGCGGGCGTGCTGTGACAGGCCGACCGACTCGGGCACGCGATCCACGACATCCGTCATGGGCCAACGGGTCCACCAGCGTCGAAGAAGGAGCCAGCGGCCGTGCCTACTGCCATCAATCATCCCGACGTCAGCCCGGAGGTGCCTTCGGAGTACGGCGACCGCCCGCTGTCGCCGGTCCAGATGAGCGTCCTCTACGGAAGTGGACTCGACTCGCGGACGGGCACGTACCACGGGCAGTCCGTGTTCGAGGTGAGCGGCAGCGTACAGATCGACGTGCTACGTGAGTCGCTCCGATGGGAGATGGAACGCCATCCCGCGTTGCGTGCCGGGGTGACGACGAGAAGCGGCGGCGACCCGGTCCTCTCCGAGGCAGAGGAACTCGAGGTCCCGCTCCGGTTCGAGGACTGGGCGCAGACCGACAGCACGGACATGCCCGGGTCGGTCGACCGGGTGCTGGCCGAGGACCTCTCACGCCCGTTCGATCTGGCCCGACCTCCGCTGTGGCGGGCGACCGTCGTCCGGCTGCACGACGATCATCACCTCCTGCTCATCAGTGCACATCACGTGGTCGTGGACGCCCGGAATCGACTGCGGCTGGCGGAGGAACTCGTCGAGATCTACGACCGGATCAGCGCAGGGGAAGAAGACCAGCCCCCCGGGCGGCGATCCGGTCGCGGTGGAGCCCCATCCGGCGCCATGGATGCGACCGAGATCGACGAGCTGTTCTGGGCCGAGACGCTGGCAGGAGTCGAGCCGGCCCCCGCGCTTCCCTTTGAGGCCTCGCCACAATCGTCGGAGCTCGGCTCCGGCTCCGAGCTGGTCCATGAGGGGACCGTCTCGGTGACGGTCGATGCCGAGACCATGGCGAAATGCAGCCGGGTGTCGTCGGACCGGGAGATCTCCCTGGGTGGGGTCGTCGGCGGGGTCTGGGCGCTCGTCGTGAACTGCTATCTCGGTGGTGAGGACTGCGTTCTGGGGCTGACAGTGGGTGGTGGCGCGGGCGACGACGAGGTGGGGGTGACCAGCACCACGCTGCCGCTTCGGGTCGAGGTGCCTGTCCGGGACCGGTGGTGTGACTGGATCGTCGACGTCGAGCGCCGGATGAGCGAAGTGGGGAGCCGCTGGCGAACCCCGCTCGTCGACGTGCAGCGACTTGCCGGACTGCCCGCAGGCGAAGCGATGTTCCGAACCATCGTGTCGGTGGAGACCGGATCGGGTTTCATAGTCGGACCAGGCTTCAGCCTCCGTCTCCTGCGGCACCGGAACAACTCCGGCCATCCGCTCACGGTCACGGCGTACGGCGCCGAGAGCGTCCGGGTGGACCTGCAGTACGACGACCGGCTACTGACCCGGTGCGCCGTCGAACGCATCGCGCGGCATGTCGAGTCCGTCCTGGCGCACGTCGCCGCCGAGCCGGAGATCAGGCTGGGCGAGATCGAGATCCTTCGCGGGTCGGAGCGAGACACGGTCGTCCACGAGTGGAACGACACTGACGAGGACTACCCCCGCGAGCTCCGGATGGAGCACCTCTTCGACGAGTCGGTGCGGGCGAACCCCGGTGCGCCCGCGCTGCTGTACGGAGACGACTGCTGGAGCTACGGTGACGTCGACTCCTACGCGAACCGGGTAGCGCACATCTTGCGCCGCCGTGGTGTCGGTCCGGGCGACCATGTGGCGGTCCTCCTCGAGCGCGCACCCGCGATGATCCCGGTGCTCATCGGCATTCTCCGGGTCGGAGCCGCGTACGTTCCGCTCGACCGGAACACGCCGCCCCACAGGTGGCGGTGGATCATCGAATCCGTCGGCTCGTCGTTCGTCGTCACCGACCGAATGACCCTCGGAGGCCTGTGCGACCCGCAGACGCCGGAGACGGTCACGGACGTGCTGTGTCTCGACGGCGAAGTCGACAGCCGTACCCGGGGTGGGGTGACTCATCACGGGGAAGCCGATCTCGACCCCATGCCGGCGGAGGCCGGACCCGTGGCGGAGAAGTCGGCGAGCGACGTCGCATACGTCATCTTCACCTCCGGGACGACCGGCACGCCCAAGGGCGTCACCGTCACCCACCAACCGGTCGTCAACCTGCTTCGCTGGGTCAACACCACGTTCGGCGTGGGCCCGTCCGACAGACTTCTCTTCGTCACGTCGCTCTCCTTCGACCTCTCGGTCTACGACGTCTTCGGGATGCTCGCGGCGGGGGGATCGGTGCGCATCGCCTCGGACGACGACGTCCGTGAGCCGCAGCAACTGCTCGGATACCTCGCGAACGAACCGATCACGTTCTGGGATTCTGCTCCCGCTGCGTTGATGCAACTCGTTCCGTTCCTGCCCGAGGCAGGGGATACCGAGGGGGCCGTGGTGTCGCACTCGTTGCGACTGGTGTTCATGAGCGGGGACTGGATCCCGGTCCACTCGCCGGATGTGATCCGGCGAGCGTTCCCGGCGGCCGAGGTCGTCGCACTGGGGGGCGCCACGGAGGCGACGGTCTGGTCGAACTTCTTCCCCGTCCACGAGGTGGACCCGGAATGGTCCAGTATTCCGTACGGGAAGCCGATCCCGAACGCGCGCTATCTCGTGCTCGACAACGCGATGCGCCCCTGCCCCATCGACGTGCCGGGAGATCTCTACATCGGTGGCGAGTGCCTGGCTCTCTGCTACGCGAATGCGCCCGACCTCACCGCGGCGAGCTTCGTGGCCTCGCCGTTCCCTCGAGCGGGAGGCGAGCGCCTCTACCGCACCGGGGACTGCGCGCGATGGAGGCCGGACGGCAATCTCGAGTTCCTGGGCAGGACCGATACCCAGGTCAAGGTGCGCGGCTACCGGATCGAGCTCGGTGAGATCGACACCGTTCTGACCGAGCACCCGTCGGTCTCGGACGCCGCGACGGTGGTGCGCGTCGATTCCGCGGGCGACAAGTCCCTGGTCAGCTTCTTCGTGCCGGCGGCGGACGCGGTGTCGTCGATCGGAGTGGCGGACTCCGATCTGGACCGTGAGCGCGTCGAGCGTTGGCGTGAGGTCTACGACTCGTTCGATCCGACGGCCGGGGACACTGCCGAAGGAGGCCGGGACTTCTCCGGCTGGACCAGCAGCTACACGGGAGCTCCTATTCCGATCGAGGAGATGGTGGGCTGGCAGGAGGACATCGTCTCCCTGGTGTCTGACCAACGGCCGGAATCCCTCCTGGAGATCGGCTCAGGGACCGGGCTCATGCTCTTCCGGTTGGCCCCACTGTGTCGTCGCTACCACGCGACGGATTTCTCCACGGCCGCACTGGCGGCGATCGAGAGGAATCTGCAGCGCGAACCGGGGCTCGAGGCGGTCGTCCGCACCCATCTCGTCGAGGCCGGCGACATCGGTGCGATGGATGTCGAGCCCGTCGACACGGTGCTCATCAACTCCGTCGTCCAGTACTTCCCCGACCTCGACTACCTGACGCGGGTACTCGACGCCGGCCTGGCACGGGTCCTCGACGGCGGCCGGTTGATCATCGGGGACGTTCGCAGTCTGCCGCTGCTCGAGGCTTTCCACACGAGTGTGGAGCTCTACCGGACCCGGGGTGGTGCCACCCCCGCCGTCCTCGCGGAGAGCGTCAGGCGCCGCATCCGGGATGAAGAGGAACTCGTGGTCTCTCCGGCCTTCCTCCACGAGTGGGCGGCGTCCACGGGCCGTGTTGCTCGCGTCGAGGTTCTGCCGAAGCTCGACACGGCCAGGAACGAGATGTCGATGTTCCGGTACCAGGTCGTGGTCCACGTCGGCGACCCCGCGGTGCCCGATGCCCAGCCGGAGGCTCTCACGCTCGACTGGGTGGACGATCGCTTGTCGGAGGAGTCCCTCGACAACCTGCTCTCGGACCAGCGGCCCGCGCGGGTGATCGTCGACCGGGTACCGAACTCACGGGTCGCGGAGGCGGTGGGCGCCTGGACGTGGCTGGACGGTTCGGGACCGACCGACGAGGTGCCGGAGGAGTTCCCGGGATCCGGAGACGATGGCGGTCTCGACCCGCGGGACGCGCTCTCGCTCGCCGAGGCCGCCGGATATCACGCCGAACTCGACTGGAGCGGGCACGGCCCCGACGGTGCCTTTCGGGTGCAGTTCACGAGGTCCGATCTCGATCCGGTTCCTGATCCCGTCACCGTCGTCGACAGTCGCGAGAACGGTGTCGACAGACGGCAGTGGCGGAACTACTCGAACAGCCCGTTGGATCCCGAGATCCGTGAGCTCCTGGTCCCCGTGCTCCGGGACCATGTGGCGGAGCGACTGCCCGACTACATGGTCCCCACCGACCTGGTCGCGATCAACGCGATGCCGGTGACCGGCAACGGCAAGCTCGACCGTAGGGCGCTTGTCCCCCCGCCCGCGCGGTCGGTGACCACGCAGACGCGGATCGGCCCCAGGAACACCATCGAATCGCTCCTCGTCGCGCTGTGGGAGAAGGCACTGGACACCTCGCCGATCGGCGTGACCGACGACTTCCTCGAGCTCGGCGGGCATTCGATCCTGGCAGTTCAGCTCGTGTCACGGATCAGGCATGCCCTCTCCGTGGAGATGCCCGTCCGTGCCCTGTTCGATCATCCGACGATCTCCGAGATCGCGAGGGAGATCCAGCGCGTAGCGACCGACGGTGGCGGAGCGGACGTGCCCGAACTCCGCGCTCGCCGCGACGCCGGTCCGGCGCCAGCAGGCGTGGACCAGAGGCGGCTCTACTTCATCGAGTCGCTCAGTCCCGGTTCGACCTCCTACACCGTCAATTGGATCGTTCCCCTTCCGGCCGGGTCCGAGCTCGGCACGGCCGCGGAGGCTGTGGACGCCATGGTGAGTCGTCACGAGATCCTGCGGACCACCTTGGTCGACCACGATGGTGAGGTCCTCCAGGTCGTGGCACCCGAGATGTCGGTTGCACTTCCTGTCGTCGATCTTCGCCAGCTCCCCGAGGAGGCGCGCTCGGAACGCGCCGTCGCCCAGGTCACGCAGTGGTGGAGGCGACCGTTCGACCTCGACGTCGGACCGTTGCTCCGCGCCGAGATGGTGCTGGTCGACGACTCGACGTCGTTCCTCGCCATGAGCGCTCATCACGCCGTGTTCGACGGCCTGTCGATCGGGGTGTTCAACCACGAGTACCTGACCATCCTCCGGGACCTCGCGCAGGGGAGGCCGGTCTCCCTCCCGGAGCGGGAAGTCCAGTACGCGGATTTCGCCCGATGGCAACTCGCGTGCACCGACGAAGAGTTGCTGGCACCCCATCTGGCCTACTGGAAACGCGCCCTCGCGGGTGCACCCGAGGTGATCTCGCTTCCGACGGACTTCCCCCGACCCGAGGAACGGACCTTCGCCGGAGGGTTCCTCCGGCGAAACCTGGGGTCGGACACAGCCGAGATGCTGAGCGTTCTCAGTCGTGAGCGGCAGGTGACGAACTACACCACGCTCCTGAGCGCCTTCGCCGTCTTCCTCTCCCGCGTCTCCGGTCAGGACGACGTCGTCATCGGTATCCCGATCTCCAGCAGAACCCGACCCGAGTTGGAGGACATGGTCGGTTTTCTCGTGAACACGGTGGCGGTCAGGATCGATCTGGGCGGTCGGCCCTCGTTCGACGATGTGGTCCTGGACGTGCGCAGGCAACTGTTCGACGCCCAGGTGCACCAGTCCGTCCCGTTCGAGAGAGTGGTAGACGAGCTACGGCCGGGCCGTAGTCTCGGCCACAACCCCATCTTCCAGGTCATGTTCGCCGACGAGAGGTTGCCGTTCCTCGACGTCGGCGACCGTGGCGACGACCTCGAACCGTGGATGTACACGTTGGTCCACGAAGGGATGAGCGTCGGCGTCTCACGCTTCGACCTGACCATGATGCTCCACTCCGGTCCGGAAGGACTCGGTTTCGCCTTCGAGTACAGCACCGATCTGTTCAGGGAGACGACCGTCGACCGCATGGCCGATCAGTTCGCGGAGCTGGTGCGATCAGCGCTCGCGGATCCGTCTCGGCACGTCCGCGAGCTCGACCTGATGCATGACGACGACCGCGAGGCGATGCGGGTCCTCGGCGAGGGGCCGAGCAATCGGTCGGCGCTCGTCCCGGTGTCGTTGCACGGGTTGTTCGGGGAGTGTGCGCGGCGGTGGCCGGATCGTGTGGCGGTGGTCTGCGGTGATGTGCAGGTGTCGTTCGGTGTGGTGGATGAGTGGTCGACGCGGGTAGCTCGGGTTCTGGGGTCTCGTGGTGTGGGGCGTGGGGATCTGGTGGGTGTGTGTATGCCGCGGTCGGTGGAGACGGTGGTGATGTTGCTGGCGGTGGTGAAGGCCGGTGGCGGTTATGTGCCGTTGGATCCGTCGTATCCGCGTGAGCGTGTGGATTTCATGGTGGCTGATGCGGGGCTGCGGGTGGTCGTGGTCGGTGGTGCCGGTGTGGGTGTGGTGTCGGGTCCGGGTGTGGTGTCGGCGGAGGAGGTGTGGGCGCAGGCCGGGGGTGAGTCGGTCGAGCCGGTGGGTGTTCCGGTGGGTGTGGATGACGTGGCGTATGTGATCTACACGTCGGGATCCACAGGCCGCCCGAAGGGCGTGGCGGCGACCCACGGGAACGTCACCGAGTTCGTCCGGGACGGGCACTTCACGGACGGCCACGAGCGAGTGCTCGCACATTCACCGCAGGCGTTCGACGCGTCGACCTACGAGATGTGGGTTCCGCTGCTCGGCGGCGGGAGGATGGTCGCCTTCACGGAGGATCACCTCACCCCGATGTCGCTCCGCGAGGTGGTCACTCGCCAGGGGCTCACCGCGGTCTTCGTGACCGCGGCCCTGTTCCACATGTTCGCGGAGGAGGACCCGGCCTGTTTCGACGGACTGGGAGAAGTGTGGACAGGCGGCGAGAAGGTCAGACCGCACGCGGTGCGCAGAGTACGTGAGGCGTGCGCGGGCACGACGGTGTTCAACGTCTACGGGCCGACCGAGACGACGACGTACGCGACCTGTCATGCCGTCCGCCCCGGCGCGTCGGTCGACGAGCCGCTGCCGATCGGGAAGGCGCTCGACAACACCCGCGTGCATGTGTTGGATGCGGGTTTTCGGTTGGTGCCGGTGGGTGTGGTGGGTGAGGTGTTCATCGGTGGTGGTGGGGTTGCTCGTGGGTATGTGGGTCGTCCGGATGTGACGGCTGAGGTGTTTGTTGCGGATCCGTTTGGTTCGGGTGGTCGGTTGTATCGGACTGGGGATCTGGGGCGTGTGTTGGCGGACGGGAGTGTGGAGTTCGTCGGGCGTGTGGATGAGCAGGTGAAGATTCGTGGTTTCCGGGTGGAGTTGGGGGAGATCGAGTCGGTGTTGGTGGGTCACCCTGTGGTGGCTGGGGCTGCGGTGTTGGCGATTGATGATGGTGGGCGTCGTCGGTTGGTGGCGTTCGTGGTGGTGCGGGGTGAGGTGGCCGGGCAGGAGTTGGCCGGGTTTGTGGGGCAGCGGTTGCCGGGGTACATGGTGCCGGGGGTGTTCGTGCCGGTGGAGTCGTTGCCGTTGACGGCGAATCGGAAGGTGGATCGGCGTGCGTTGGCGGCGTTGCCGTGGCGTGAGTCGGTGGGGTCGTCGGTGGGGGTGGTGGCGCCGCGTTCGGAGGTGGAGGGGGTGTTGGCGCGCGTCTGGCAGGAGGTGTTGGGGCTGGATCGTGCGGTGGGGGTGACGGAGGACTTCTTTTCTCTGGGTGGGGATTCGATTCAGAGTTTGCAGGTGGTGTTCCGGGCTCGGCAGTTGGGGTGGTTTTTCACTGTCAAGGAGTTGTTCCGGTGTCGCACGGTGGCGGAGTTGGCGGTGGTGGCTCGGCGGTCTGAGGGTGTGGCTGTGGTGGCCGAGCAGGGGGTGGTGACCGGGGCGGTGGCGTTGAGTCCGGTGCAGCGGTGGTTTTTCGAGCAGGGTTTCGAGCGTGAGCATCATGTCAATCAGTCGGTCCTGGTGGATGTGCCTTCGGGTGTGTCGGTGGATCGGTGGGAGGTGGTGTTGCGGGAGTTGGTGGCGCATCACGACGGGTTGCGGGCGCGGTTCGTCGGTGGTGGTGCGGAGTTGGTGGGGGTTCTGGATCGGGTGCCGTTGAGGGTGTGTGATCTGTCGTCGTTGGGGGAGGCCGATCGGCGGGCTCGTGTGGTGGAGGTGGGTCAGCGGGCTCAGGAGGGTCTGGATCTGACGCGGGCTCCGGTGGTGCGGGCGGTGTTGTTCACCGGTGTGGGGGCGTCGGTGGATCAGTTGTTGTTGGTGGTGCATCACCTGGTGATCGATGTCGTGTCGTGGCGGGTGGTGTTGGAGGACGTGGAGTCGTTGATCGAGCAGGTGGGTCAGGGGCGTGAGGTGTCGTTGCCGGCGAAGTCGAGTTCGTGGGCGTTGTGGGTGGAGCGTTTGTGGGGTGAGTCGGTCAGTGCGGCGACGGTGGCGGAGTTGCCGTATTGGCGGGAGCAGGTCTCGCCGGTGGTGCCGGTTCCGGTGGAGGGCTCGGTGGAGGGCAACACGGTGGGGTCGGCCAGGTCGTATGAGGCGGTGTTGGGTGGCGATGAGGTTCGGGGGTTGTTGCAGGATGTGCCGGCGGTGTTCGGTACGGAGGTCAACGACGCGTTGTTGACGGCTGTGGCCGTTGCGGTGGGGCAGTGGTGCGGTGGTGAGCATGTTCGTCTGGATGTCGAGGGGCATGGTCGCGAGGAGCTGTTCGATGACGTGGATGTGTCGCGGACGGTGGGGTGGTTCACCTCGATCTCTCCGTTGCGTCTGCCGGTGCCGGACATGGGGGAGCCGGGGCGGGCGTTGTTGGGGGTCAAGGAGGAGTTGCGGCGTCGTCCGCGGCGGGGGATCGGGTACGGGTTGTTGGCGTTCGGGTCCGAGCGTGATCGGTTGGGGTCGGTCGTCGCGGCGCAGGTGGGGGTCAACTATCTCGGGCAGTTCTCGGGTGGTGGTTTCGCCGAGGTGTCCGGTCGTGCCGGTGCCGAGTGGTATTCGGGTAATCGGCGGACTTATCTGATCGATGTCGTGGGGTGGGTGCAGGACGGGCGCCTGGTCATGGAGTGGTCTTTCGGTGCGGGGGTGCATCAGGAGACGACGATTCGCCGGGTGGCGGATCGGGCGATCGATGTGCTGCGGGAGTTGGTGGCGGCGGCGGGGGATCCCGGGGCGCAGGGGTACAGTCCGTCGGATTTCCCGGGCAGTGGATTGACCCAGGATCAGGTCGATGTGGTGATCGGTCGGTTGCGGCGGTCGCGGTGGTGGTCCGGGTCGCCGCGGCCGGTGGAGGCGTGTTATCGGCAGACCCCGATTCAGCAGGGGCTGTGGTTCCAGAGTCAGCTCGCCCAGGGGCAGGGCGTGTACCACGTGCAGATGGTGCATCGGGTGGCGCAGGACCTGGATGTGGGGGTGTTCCGGGACAGTTGGGCGCGGGTGATGAGGCGCCATTCGATTCTGCGGACCGGGTTCGTGGAGGCGGACGGGCACGAGGCGTTGCAGGTGGTGTGGCGGGATGTGGCGGTTCCGTTGCAGGTGTGGGATTGGCGTGAGTTCGGGGAGGACCAGCGGGCGGAGCGGTTGGAGGATTTCCTCGATGCGGATCGTCGTCAGGGGTTCGGGCCGGGGGATGTGCCGCAGTGGCGGATGGTGTTGGTGCGTGTGGGGGATGCCGACTATCGGCTGGTGTGGAGTGCTCACCACGCGATCCTGGACGGCTGGAGTATCAGTGTGCTGCTCGACGAGGTGGTGGCCTGGTATGGGGCGTTGCGCGGTGGTGGGGAGCCGGCGTTGCCCGAGGTCCGGCCGTACGCCGAGTACGTGGCGTGGCTGGAGGGCCGGGACATCGGTGAGGCGCGGCGGTTCTGGGAGGAGTCGTTGCGGGGCGTGGAGCCGATGTCGGCGATGTCGATCGAGCGTGACCGATCCGACCGTGACCTGTCAGGTGGTGTGGCCCGGGAGACGGTCTCACGGGTGGTCGACGGTGACGAGTTGGGGCGGATCGAGGAGTTCGCCCATCGTCATTCGTTGACGTTGAACACGGTGATGCAGGGGTGTTGGGCGATTCTCCTGGGCCGGTACAGCGGGCGTGAGGATGTGGTGTTCGGGACAGTCACCTCGGGCCGGCCGTCGGAGATCGAGGGGATCGACCGGATGACGGGGCTGTTCATCAACACGCTTCCGCTTCGGGTGTCGTTGGCCGATCACGAGCCCGTCGTGCAGTGGCTGCAGCGACTGCAGGAACACAACATCCGGATGCGGAACTACGAATACAGCCCGTTGGCCGGGATCCAACAGTGGAGCGGCATCCCGGCGGGCACGAGTCTCTTCCACACACTCTTCGTGTTCGAGAACTACCCCACCACCAACCACCCGGACACCGGGCTCGAGTTCCTCGACGGACGGTCCGTCGAGTCGACGCAGTATCCGCTCACGTTCGCCGCCGAGGTGGATGAGGGGATGCGCTGGTCCGCGTTCCACGATCCCGCGGTGTACGCGACCGGCGACGTCCAGCGAATTCTCGAGCACCTCGGCGAGATCTGCGGCTGGATCGTCGACAATCCCGAGGACTCGGTCATGGCGGTTCCGATGCTGAGCGGGGCGGAACTCTCCAGCATCCTGACCGAGCTCGCATCGGACGACTCCGTCGAGGCGGACCCCCAACTCCTGCACCATCACGTCGAGGTCCGGGCACAGGAGTGTCCGGACGCCGTCGCTCTCTCCTCCGACCGTGGACACCTCTCCTACGGCGAGCTGAACCGACGTGCCGATGCGCTCGCCACCTGGTTGCTTTCCAGGGGTGTCGGGCCGGAGCACCACGTCGGGCTGTGCGCGGACCGCACGCTCGAGGGTTTCGTCGGACTACTGGGGATTCTCAAGGCCGGTGGCGTCTGTGTTCCCCTCGACCCACGGCATCCGGCCGACCGAGTCGCGTACATCGTCCGCGACTCGGGCATCCGTCTCCTCCTCATCGATTCGTCCGGCGGACCGGAACTGGGCCACGTCGACCTCGAGGTGCTTCGTCTCGACGTGGACTTGGAGCTCGTCACCGAATGCGAGGCAGGCGGTCCGCGACCGGCCGTGTCCCCGGCCAACCTCGCGTACCTGATCTACACGTCGGGCTCCACGGGGCGGCCGAAGGGCGTGATGGCCGAGCATCGCAATACGGGGCACATCGTGCAGTGGATCCGCCGGACCGAGTGCCTCGCCACGCCGCAGAACACAGTGCACGTCGCGTCGTTGAGCTTCGACTTCTCGGTCTGGGAGATGGTCCTCGCGTTCGTGACCGGCGGAACCCTCCACCTCCCCGAGCCCGGTGCCCGGATGATCGGTCAGGATCTCCACGACGTCCTCGATCGGAGGGCGATAGAGGTGCTGGGCTTTACCCCGGCGGCATTGTCCACCCTCGAGGTCGACGGCCTGCGCGACCTTCGGACGATGTTGGTGGGCGGGGAGGCCTACTCGGTCGAACTCATCCGACGGTGGGCCCCGGGCAGGACCTTCTTCAACGTCTACGGTCCCACCGAGAGCACAGTCTTCACGACCGCCGCGCGGATCGACGAGACCGCCGGGTCCATTCACATCGGGCGACCCATCACGAACGTCCGGGCGCTGGTGCTCGACCCCCACCTCCGACCGGTCCCGGTCGGGGTCCCCGGCGAGCTCTGCATCGGTGGGATCGGCATCTCACGCGGCTACCTGAACCGCCCGGATCTCACCGTGGAGAAATTCGTCGCTGATCCCTACTCCGCGACCCCGGGAGCGCGGATGTACCGCTCCGGGGACCTCGTTCGGCTCCTGCCCGGCGGTGACATCGAATTCGTGGGTCGGATCGACGGTCAGGTGAAGATCCGTGGTCACCGGATCGAGACTGGCGAGATCGAAGCCGTGCTCGAGGAACACGACGACGTTCTTCGGTGTGCCGTCGTCGCGGATGCGGATCGGTCACTACTGATGGGCTACGTGGTCGGGAGGCACGAGGGCGCACTCGACGAGGCTGAGCTGCTGTCCTACCTGACGAGTCGGCTGCCCGAGTACATGGTGCCCGCCAGGGTGATCGTCCTCGGCGAGTTGCCGGTCACCACGAACGGAAAGGTCGATCGCTCGGCCCTGCCGACGGCGACCGGGCGGACACCCCGGTCCGATGAGGTGACCACTCCACGCACGAACACCGAAGCCGGACTGTTGACGGTGTGGGAGGAGGTCCTCGACCGGGACGGATTCGGAATGCACGATGACTTCTTCGCACTCGGCGGCCACTCGCTGGTCGCGGCGAAGGCGGTGACCCGCATCCGTGCCACCTTCGGAGTCGACCTACCGGTCCGCGAGATCTTCGATCACACGTCCATAGCCGAGCTCGCGAAGGTGGTCGACGACCTCCGAGCAGGGGGGCACTCCGCACCTGTGGAGATCCGCATGGAGCCGGCCTCGGAGCCGGGCCCCCATCCCGCCACGTTCGACCAGAAGCGCTTGTGGTTCCTCGACCGCCTCCATCCCGGGGTGCCGCTGTACACGGTCGGGTGGGTCCTTCATCAGCGGCCGGCTTTCGAGCCCGATCTCCTCACCGAGGCGATGTCACTCCTCCTCGAACGGCACCAGTCACTTCGCACCTCCTTCAGCGAGGCCGGAGGAGAGCTCTGGCAGGTGGTCGAACCGGACTGGTCGGTCCCGCTGGAGCACGTCGACCTGTCCGCGCTGACCGGAGGTGAGCAACAGAGCGAGGCCGCCCGTCGGGCCCGGCACTTGTGGGAGCAGCCCTTCGACCTCACGTCCGGACCATTGTTGAGGGCTTGTCACCTGACGCTGTCCGGAGGGGACTCGATCGTGGTGTTCAGCGCCCACCACTCGGTCGTCGACGGCTACTCGGTCCGTATCGTGAACGACGACCTCCGAGACCTCTACCGGTCGGTGCTCGAGCCGGAGGCGACCGCCGTGTCGGAACCGCCGAGGACCGCGTTCGTTGACTTCGCACGCTGGCAACACGCCTGCATGGACGAGCGCCTCCTGAGGCCGCATCTCGACTACTGGAAATCCGAACTCGGGCAGGCGCCGGGGCTGTTGACCCTCCCGACCGACCGACCTCGACCGGCGGTCCAGAGCTTCGCCGGGGCGAACCTCGTCCGTCGAGTGGAACCCGATCTCGATCGTGCGCTCGACGCCATCGCCGTCCGGCACCGGACCACCTCGTTCGCGGTGATCCTCGGCATGCTCGCGTCGGTGCTCTCCCGCTACGCCGGACAGCAGCAGGTCGTCATCGGGATCCCGATGGCCAACCGTGACATGCCGGAGACGGAGAGGATGGTCGGCTTCCTGGTCAACACGGTGGCGATTTGTGTCGACGTGACGGCCGACCCCGACTTCGAGTCACTCGTGGACCAGGTCCGCAACAAGCTGCTCGAGGCCCAGTCCAGGCAGTGGATCCCGTTCGAACGGGTAGTCGACGAGCTCAAGCCGGAACGAAGCCTGAGCCACAGCCCCGTGTTCCAGGTGATGGTCTCGGGCCTGGACCGCGTGGGAGACCTGTACGCACCCGGACGGGAACACCACTGGTCCGACGATCTCGTGGACGACGGTGTCGGGGTCTCGAAATTCGACCTCGGACTCGGTATCCGGAGGCGTGCCGCCGAGCTGGATCTCGTGTTCGAGTACAGCACTGATCTGTTCGACCACGGGACCGTCCGGAACCTGGCCGAGCACGTGGTCGGCCTACTCGACGAGGTGACGAGGAATCCGTCGACCCCGCTCTCCCGCCTGCCGATGCTCCGGGCCGACGAGGCCACGAAGATCCTGCACGGTCGAAACGAGACGACTGTCCCGGAGGACGCGCCCGAGACGTGCATTCATGACCTCATCGTCAAGCAGGCACGGCGCACGCCTGACCGCGTCGCGCTGTCGTTCGGCGACAGCCAGATGAGCTATGGCGTGCTGGAGCACAAGACGGCCGCGCTCGCGCGGACCCTACGAACCCGCGGGGTGGGGCCGGAGATCCGGGTGGGGGTGTGTCTACGGCGATCTGTCGAACTGGTCGTCGCACTGATCGGGATCCTCAGAGCCGGCGGCGCCTATGTGCCCCTCGACCCCGAGCACCCTGCTGAGCGCCTGCGATACGTCGCCGAGGATGCGGAGACGGCTCTCGTTCTGACGGACGACGGGGCCCGAGGCGCCCTCGCCGACCATGCGGGCCTCGACCTCGTCGACGTGAACACCGCGATCTCACTCGGAGAGAGTCTGGCCAGGGAGGAAGACCAGCTCGTACACCCGGACAACATCGCCTACGTGCTCTACACGTCGGGGTCGACCGGGAGGCCGAAGGGAACGATGCTTGCCCACCGCGGAGTGGTCAACCGGCTGCTGTGGATGCATCGTGAGTACGGACTGCGAGTCGGGGACCGCGTTCTCCAGAAGACTCCGTACGGCTTCGACGTGTCGGTCTGGGAGTTCTTCTGGCCACTCGCGGTCGGCGCGCAGCTCCACGTGGCGGAACCGGAGGGGCACAAGGATCCCGCCTACCTCTGCGAGACGCTCGATACGCGAGCCATCTCGATTCTCCACTTCGTTCCGTCGATGCTCCAGGCGTTCCTGCGTCATGGCCCGGGCCGCGCCTGTGGTTCCGTGCGTGACGTCGTGTGCAGTGGGGAAGCACTCTCCGTGGAGCTCGTGGCGCAGTTCCGCGAGCTCTGCCCCGGTACGAGACTGCACAACCTCTACGGCCCCACGGAAGCCTCCGTCGATGTGAGCTACTGGCAATGCACTGGCTCAGAGGTGGCCTCGGTCCCCATCGGGCTGCCGGTGTCGAACACCAGTCTCCACGTACTGGACGGATCGATGGCACCGGTCCCGGACGGAGTGGTGGGGGAGCTGTTCATCGGAGGGATCCAGCTGTCGAGGGGTTACCTCGGGCGAGCGGATCTGACCGCCGAGCGATTCGTTGCGAACCCGCACGGGCCGGGCCGGCTGTACGCCACCGGTGACCTCGCCCGGTACCGCGGCGACGGCGCGGTGGAGTACGTGGGCAGAAAAGACCACCAGGTGAAGATCCGGGGCTACCGGATCGAGATAGGGGAGATCGAGTCGGTTCTGGGTGCGCACCCCATGATCGATTCCTGCATCGTCGTGGGTCACGAGTTCGCGGCCGGAGACAAACGACTTCTCGCCTACGTGACCGCGTCCGACGGGTACGACGTCGAGGTGCACCGGCTGCGCGAGGACGTGGCGGAGATGCTCCCCGAGTACATGGTGCCGAGTCATGTCCACGTCCTGGAGGAACTCCCGCTCAACGCCAACGGGAAGGTCGACCGCAAGGCGCTGCCCGATGCCGAGGAGGTCATTCACAGAAACGCCGGCCGCCGTGTCCCCCCGGAGACGGACACCGAACAGATGCTCGCCGAGCTGTGGGGGGAGCTGCTCGGCATTGATCGAGTCGGTGTCACGGACGACTTCTTCGACCTCGGCGGACATTCGCTGCTCGTGGCATCGATGGCGACCGAACTGCAGGCGAGACTCGGCGTCACGTTGATGCTCCCCACCGTGTTCAAGTCCCGGACCGTTCGCTCTCTGGCGCAGGTCCTCGACGAGGAGATTACCGACGGCGACGACGAGCAGGCGGACGCTCTCGAGTTGTTCGACCTGATCTGATCCACGCGCCGTGTCGACTGCCTGCAGACAGACCACAGACAACAGGAGATCCGAAGAGATGACCATCACCGCCACCGCGATCCGGAGTCCCCTGATCGCCTCCGTCGCCGATGAGATCGCCGCGGGACGAACCGGTGCCGAGGACGCGTTCTGGGCCGGGGTGACGCTTCGGGGCGCACCACTCATGGAAGAGGTGGAGGGTGATCCGCAGAGCACACTCCTGACCTTCCTGTGGAGGGACGACGGGAACACGGACAACGTCCTCGTCCTCTTCTTCAGCGCGCCCAGCAACGGCGACTTCAGCGAGTTCCGCATGGAGCGACTCGACGGAACGGACATCTGGTACCGGACCTACCTCGTCCCGTCACAGCTGCGCACCACCTACCTGCTCTCCGTGAACGATGCCATGACCCCGTTCAGTTCCTATGCGGAGGTGCTCGAGCGGCTGCCGTCGTACCGGCCGGATCCGTTGAACCCCGCCGCATACACCCTCATGGGCAATCCACACGAGTTCACCGTGTCCGTGCTCGAGCTGCCTGACGCACCTCGGCAGCCCTGGAACATCCCGCGCCGAGGAGTTCCGAGGGGAGAGGTGACCATGGAGACCCTCGACAGCGATCGAACGGGGTCCCGGCACCACGTGATGGTGTATCGGCCGTCCGGATACAGCGATGTCGGTGAACCGCATCCGGTGCTGGTCCTCTTTGACGGGTGGTCCTACTACAACTTCGCCGCAGTCACCACCGTGCTCGACAATCTGGTCTACACCGGCCGGGTCCCCCCGTACGTGCTGGTCATGCACACCAACGAGGACCAGCAGGTACGCGCCAGGGAACTGCCCTGCGACGAGGCGTTCCAGGACTTCCTCGTCTCCGAACTGATGCCGTGGGTGGAAGACCGCTACAACGTCACGGACGATCCGTCCCGAACAGTCGTCGCGGGATCCTGCTTCGGAGGTCTCGCGGCCGTCTACGCGGCTTTCCGGGCTCCGCACCGCTTCGGGAACGTCATATCGCAGTCCGGATCCTTCTGGTGGCCGGGAGCAGGGGTGCCGGGAATCCCCGACCGGTGGTTGATCCAGAAGTTCCGTGATTCAGCGACTCTCCCGATCCGATTCTCACTCGAGATCGGCGCGCTCGAGCAGGCGATCATCGAATACGACCCCATGGCATCGCACAGGGAGATGCGCGATGCCCTCCTCGAGAAGGGATACGAGGTCGACTACTCCGAGTACATGGGTGGTCACGACATGGTCTGCTGGCGGGGGACCCTCGTCGACCGCCTGTTGAGCTTTCATCCCCGGGACGCCGCATCGGTGACTCGAGGTGGCCGCTGATGTCCCGGGTGATGGTCCTGGCCGGTGACGGGGTGGGGCCGGAGGTCACCACACAGGCCGTACGAGTTCTCGAGGCGGTGGCCCGGCGGTTCGACGTCCCACTGAGTCTCCACGAGCGGCTCGTCGGAGGAGCCTCGATCGAGCAGTCGGGCGTCGCCGTCTCCGACGAGACGATGCGGCTCTGTTCCGACTCGGACGCCGTGCTCTTCGGTGCGGTCGGCGGACTCGCGGGTGCCGGCGACGGGGGGCCGCGACCGGAGGAGGCGTTGTTCCGTCTCCGGACAGAACTCGGACTGTTCGCGAACATCCGCCCGGTTCGTACCCTCGAAGCGCTTCTCGGGTCCTCGCCCCTTCGGGAGGAGCGGGTGCGTGAGGTGGATCTGCTCATCGTGCGGGAGCTCTCCGCCGGGCTCTACTACGGATTCCACGAGAACGTACCGGGCAAACCCAGTGAGATCCGCGCGCACGGGGACGAGTTGGTGGCGATCGACACGCTCCGCTACACGGAAGGCGAGATCGCACGCGTCGCCGACGTCGCGTTCCGCCTCGCCGAACAGCGACGGCACCGGGTGACCTCGGTCGACAAGGCCAACGTCCTGAGCTCGTCGATTCTCTGGCGCCGGGTCGTGGACGAGATCGCCACCGACTTCCCCGCGGTCGGGTGCGAACACCTGCTGGTGGACGCGTGTGCGATGGCACTACTGGCGCGGGCGTCGTCGTTCGACGTGATCGTGACCGAGAACCTGTTCGGCGACATCCTCACCGACGAGGCCTCGATGCTGGTGGGATCGCTCGGGATGCTCCCGTCGGCGAGTGTCGGGACTCGTCGTACCCCCGGAGGGCTCTTCGGTCTCTACGAACCGGTGCACGGTTCGGCGCCGGATATCGCCGGGCGGGACATGGCGAACCCGTGCGGTGCCATCCTGTCCGCGGCGATGCTGCTACGCCATTCGCTGGGGAGGGACGACGCGGCGAACGCTGTCGAGAAGGCCGTCACCGAGGTCTTCGACGCCGGTTACCGCACCGCCGATCTCGGTGGAGGTTCCGAATCGGTCGGTACCGACCGGATGGGTGAGCTCGTCGAGGAGAGGATCCTCGCATGCTGACCGCGAGCACGCACAGCTCCCGGGAGGCGCAACGACGCGAGCTACGGGCACTCCGCCGCGAGCTGACCGAGGGACATCGCCGGAGCACAGGGGTGGCGTCGGAACCTCCCATCAGAGTGATGACCCGGCTGATCCGCAGCCTCGTGGACGACTGCACATCGAGGGGCTTCGATCCCGACGTGGTCGACGCCGAGATCGTGGACCGAACGATCGGGGACGTCGATCTACGACGCGTCGTCGAATCCGACGGTGATCACGACTACCGCGAGCTGGCGGACGACATGGGCGTGGCGCTGCCCGGAGAGCGTATCGGTGGCCGGCTCGCCACGGGACACCGTTGGTGGTGGTTGCGGGAGAGGATGGCGGACGCGGAGGCCGAACTCCTCGCGTGCGGCTACGACCCACGTGTCTACGACGTCGGCGGCCTCGGCAATCCAATCCTCCGGGCGGGCCTCGCCGAGGACGTCAATCGCGCCTGGGGTACGACCGCGAGCGTCGGCCAGGTGGCGCTGGGGCTCGGCGCGACCGACTGCCTCGACAAGGTGCTGAGAGGCCTGGCGGACAGGGCGGCGGAGCGCGGCGAGGCGCCGGGCGACCTCCTGTTCCCTGTTCCCGGGTTCGCGGTGCCGGTACTCCAGTCGCGGTCGTACGGATACGGCGTGCACGAGGCCATTACCGGTAGTGAGAACGGCTTCAAACTCACCGGGGCGCTGCTGTCCGAGCATCTTCTACGTAACCCGGGGATCACCGTGGTCTACCTGTGCGTGGTGAGTAATCCGACGGCGACCGCGTACACGGCGGAGGAGATCGAGGACCTTCTCGGCGTGGTCCGTGAGGCCACCCGGCAGGGGCGGAAGCTGTGGGTGCTCGCCGACGTCGCCTACGTCGGAACAGGACGGCCCGACGAGGACGAGCGCCGGATGTGGGCATTGAGCGCCGACCGGGAGGTCCGGGAGCAGATCGTCTACATCGGGAGCTTCTCCAAGACCCATTGCCTCACGGGTGAACGCTTCGGGTGGGTGGTGTTCGGGAGTGTGCGAGTGGCGGTCTCACTCGGGCCGAGCTGGACCAACAGTGTCGCGACCCTTCCGGGGGACTGGCAACTCAGGTACATGGCGTACCGCGCCCTGTTCCGGGAGGATCCGGCTCTCCCCGAGAAGGTCAGGTCGCTGTACCGACTTCGACGCCGACGGTTGGGGAGGCAGCTTCGACGACTCGACGAGGAGTTCCAGCTGTTCGACGAGGTCTACGACCACGATTCGACGATCTACGTCTGGGCGCGGCTCCGTGCCGGGGAAGACGGTCTCACCGTGTTCGAGAAAACGGGAATCGCCGGGATTCCCGGTTCGACCTTCGGATTCACCGACGACTACATCCGCTTCTCGATCGGGATCGTGCCGGTCCCGGCCGACGAGTGACTCATGAACCGCCGACCACGACCGAGGAGTAGACCATGAGTGAGATGAGATCGGGACACGGCCTCCGAGCCTGCGACCTCCCGAAGAACTTCAACTGGAACATCGACCCGAGCACGTTGTCACCGGTGCCGGAGGCGATCCCGGGCGAGCCCGCCCCGCGGCAGGTGGCCCGGACGGACCTCGTCTCGGAGTGTCTCAGAGACGGACTCCAGGGCACCTCCAGCTATCCGAGCGTCGACGAGATGATGACCTACGTGCGTCTTCTCGACGACTTCGGGATCACCTCCGCGACCGTGGGGATCTTCCCGGGCGACACGGGGTCGCTGAGCGGACGGATGAAGGCACTTCTGCGCCGGATGCGGGAGGAGACCCCGCGAGTGGTCCCCACGGTGTTGTCGATGTGTTCCGACGCCTCGTTGACATGGACCGTCGAGTGCAAGGAATTGAACCCGGCGCTCGAGGCGATCGTCTTCATCGGGACCGCACCGTCTCGTCGACTCGTGCAGGGATGGGAGATGGGGTTCATCCTCGACCGGCTGGGCACGTACATCCGGCGGACGGTCGACCACGGAGTTCCGGTGATCGCGGGGACCGAGCACACGAGCCAGACGTCTCCGGAGGACGTCAGGGATCTCATCGCCGTGCAGGTGGCCAGCGGCGCCAGCGGTATCGCCCTGGCCGACACGATCGGTGTCATCCGACCAGCCGGCACGTACAGGCTGGTGCGCCTGGTGAGAGACGAATTGGATCGTCTCGGGGTGTCCGGCGTCCGGGTGGACTGGCACGGCCACCGGGACACCGGCAACGCACTGGGGAACGCGCTCGCGGCGACATCCGCCGGGGCGGATCGGATCCACGTGGTCTCCCGCGGCATCGGAGAGCGTTCCGGCAACACCGCGCTGGAGGAGGTGGTGATCAATTTCGCGGCGATCCTCGAGGACGCCGGCGAAGACGTCCCCTGGTCGATGCCGAGACTCTTCGACGTGATCAACAGCTATCGGGCGATGGTCGGGGTGCCGGAACCGGAGCACGGGGTGTTGGGAAAGCGGTACAGCCACACCAGCGCCGGCATCCACACCGACGCGATCCTCAAGGCGCATCGGCTCGCCGACGAGGCTCTGCGCAGCGGAGACGGCGGCCTGGAACGAAGCCTTAGACGCATGGCCAGGACCGTCTATTCGGCTGTGGACCCGGAGGCCGTGGGAGGAACCATGTCGGTCGCCGTCAGTCCGTGGAGCGGGCTGAGCGCCGTCCGACTGGCGTACATGGCCAGTGGCCGGGACCCGGAGTCGCTCTCCGATGAACGGGCGGAGCAGGTGCTCGAACTGGCGAACGAGCTCGAACGAGAGCTGCTGCCCGACGAGCTCGAGGCATGTTTCGCCGATGTCGTCGAAGCGACGGTCTGACTTCACACGCCACCAATGAAAGGGGGACACATGCCGAGGTCGTTCTTCGACAAGGTGTGGGACGAGCATCTCGTCCGCGACGAACCGGGAGAGATCCCGGTGCTGTACATCGACCGCCACCTCACCCATGAGGCGACATCGCCACAGGCCTTCGACGGACTCCGGGAGAGAGGTGTGCCCGTCCGCCGACCGGGATCGGTGGTGGCCGTGATCGACCACAACGTGCCGACGACGCGGGGACGGACCCTCCTGGACGTCATCGACGACCAGAGCATCGAGTGCATCGAGACGATGGAACGTAACGCCGACGAGTTCGGGGTCCCGTTGCTCTCGATGAACCATCGGGATCAAGGGATCGTCCACGTCGTGGGACCTGAACTGGGTTACTCCCTGCCCGGGATGACGGTCGTGTGCGGGGATTCGCACACCTCCACCCACGGGGCGCTGGGGATCTTCGCCGTGGGAATCGGCACCAGCGAGGTCGAGCACGTCCTGGCCACGCAGTGCCTTCTGCAACACAAGCCCGGGACGATGAACATCCGGCTCGAGGGGGAGCTCGCCCCGGGCACGTCGGCAAAGGACGTGGCGCTCGCCCTGATCCGGGCGATCGGGACGGACGGCGGGACCCGGCACGTGCTGGAGTTCACGGGCCCGGTAGTCGGCGACCTGTCGATCGAGGCGCGAATGACGCTCTGCAACATGGCGATCGAAGCGGGTGCCAGGGCGGGAATGGTCCCGCCGGACGAGAAGACCATCGACTACGTCCGTGGTCGCAGGTTCGCCCCGACCGGGGACATCTTCGAATCGGCCGCCGACTACTGGCGGAGTCTGGGCGCGGACCCCGGAGCACGGTACGACGTCGAACACGTCATCGACGTGACGGGACTGTCACCTCAGGTCACCTGGGGGACGACGCCGGGGATGGTCGTGGACATCGACGGCCGTGTTCCGCACCCGGAGGACGATCCGGCCACCCGGGAGGCCACCGAGAACGCCCTGGCGTACATGGGTCTGGACCCCGGTCGGCGACTCCGGGACGTCGAGGTCGACAGGGTGTTCATCGGGTCCTGCACGAACTCCCGGATCGAGGACCTACGCGAGGCGGCGCTCGTTCTGGACGGGCGGAGGGTCGCTCCCCACGTGCGGGCGATGGTCGTCCCCGGTTCGCACGCGGTCAGCCGCTCGGCGGCCGAGGACGGACTCGTCGACGTGTTCAAGCGCGCCGGATTCGACTGGCGCGAACCGGGTTGCAGCATGTGTATCGCCATGAACGGCGACGTTCTCGCCGAGGGGGAGCGGTGCGCCTCGACGAGTAACAGGAACTTCGAGGGCAGGCAGGGCCGTGGCGGCAGGACTCACCTCGTGAGCCCGGCGACCGCGGCGGCGACCGCGATCGAAGGACGGTTCGCCGACGCCCGCGACTACACGGGGGCGTCACTGTGAGCGGCTTCGACGTCCACGAGGGCAAGGCTGTCCATCTGCCGCTCTCCGACGTGAACACAGACGACATCATCCCGGCGCGGTTCCTCAAGACCGTGCGCAGGACGGGTTTCGCCGAGGCTCTCTTCGCCAACTGGCGGTACGACGGTGACGACCGGACCCCCAACCCGCTTTTCCCCTTGAACGCGGACGGCACGGGGGACCCCTCGATTCTGGTGGCGGGTGAGAACTTCGGCTGCGGTTCCTCACGTGAACACGCCCCGTGGGCGCTCCGCGAGTACGGGTTCAGATGCATCATCGCCCCGAGCTTCGCGGACATCTTCTACAACAACTGCTTCAACAGCGGGATCCTCCCTGTTCCGGTCACCGGCGACGGCATGCGCACGGTGCTCTCCGCGTTCGACGCGGCCCCGACCGTTCTCCGAGTCGATCTGCCCGCACAGCGGGTGGTCACCTCGTCAGGGACCGAGGTGCCCTTCGAGGTGAACCCGTTCAACAAGTCGGTGTTGGCGAACGGCCAGGACAAGGTCGCCTGGACGTTGTCTCACGTCGGGGACATCGAGACGTACGAGATGCGTGCGCGGGCGGAACGCCCATGGCTGTTCATGGACGAGTTGTTCGTCACCGCTGATCGGAACCCGGGTGCGCCTTCGGCGCGCTCGGCCGGACACACCACACAGATCGAAGAGGAGAGATGACAATGCGAGACGACGGAATGAAGGTACTCGTCAACGACGAGGAGCAGTACTCCCTGTGGCCCGGGTTCCTGTCGGTTCCCGACGGCTGGCGGGACACGGGGACCAGTGGGTCGAAAGAGGAGTGCCTCGCGTACGTCCGCGAGGTCTGGACCGATATGCGGCCTCTCAGCCTCCGGAGGCAGATGGACTCCTGACGGCGTCCGGTCCCGATTCACACATACAGCGACTCGATTCGCGCGCGGATCGAGCAACCAGAAGGAGCATGTCATGAGCGATCTCGTCGTCAGGCTGTCGGACACCGACCATCCGGTCGAGGTCGGTGGTCCGAACCCGACGCCAGGGGAATTCCGCCGTCGCCTCACCGAACTCGAGTACGTCTTCATCAGGTTTCCCGACACGGTCGGAGGCACCGAGCTCGGTGTTTCCGTGGATTCGACGTCGACCGACCTCTCCGGCGCCGACTTCGGGTCGTCCTCGGGGGTGGTGCACGTGGAGGGCACGTTGACGCTCGACTTCGAGGACGTCCGGTGCGTAGCCGACATCGATCTCGCGACGCTCCGTGGGCGGGGCAGACTCGTGGTGGTCGCCGGATCCCGACCCGTCGCATAGGGGCGAGGCGATGTCGACACGGCAGTCGCGAAGGGTATCGCCGTGACCCAGGTGGTCACGGCGGTTGTCGCGATCGCGGTGGTGGCGCTCGTCCCCTGGTACCTGTGGCGGCGCCTCGTCGTGGACACCGTACGGGGCCGGACGCTGCGGTTCGCGTCGGCGCTCGTCCTGTGCGCCCTGGGCGTGGCGACGCTCGCCCTGGTGGTGTCGGGTCCCTACGAGTCCTTCACGCCGCTGCTCGACGTCGCCGCCGAGGTCGGAGGGGTCTGGATCGGTGTCCTCGCTGTCGTGCTGCCCGTCCTGCTCATCGGGGAGCTGGTGGGCCTGGTGATCGCCCGCACGGGAGGAGCGCCGCGCCGGGAGGCGGTGGCGGCGGGTGACGGACGCCCTGTCGATCGGCGGCGGGCGCTGCGGGGGATCGTCGCGGCCGTGGCGGCCCTGGCGGGGGTGTCGAGCGGAGTCGCAGGAGCGGTGAGGTCGCGGGACCGGGGCCCTGACCAGCTCTCCGAGCGCGGGGAGGACGGAGTCGAGGTGATCCTGCCGTTCCGCGGTCGGTGGGTGGTCCGGAACAGTCCGGCACGTCGGGTGCCGAGCCACGGGACGGATGAATTCGGTGCTCGGTACGCGATCGACTTCGTGATGGTGGACGACGGCGGTCGCACGGCCCCCGGGTATCCGGCTCGGGCGGTCCTGCGACCGGAAGCCGTCGAGTCCTTCTACGCCTACGGCCAGCGCATCCATGCACCGGTAGCCGGAACGGTCGTGGCCGCCCACGACGGCGAGCGCGACCGGGAGGCGGGCCGCAGCCAGCTCGCGCTGATCCCCTTCGCACTGACCCAGTTGAGACGCGTCTCCGCCGGTCAGGTCGGCGTAGCGGGCAACCACGTGGTGATAGCCGTCGGCCCGGACGGCCCTTTCGTCGTCGTCGCCCACCTGAGAGCCGGGTCGGTACGGGTACGGGTCGGCGACGTGGTCGATGCCGGAGACCCGGTCGGAGAGTGCGGATCATCCGGGAACAGCACGCAACCGCACGTCCACCTTCAGGCGATGGACCGGCCCGACGGCGCATCCGCTCGTGGGGTGCCGATGCTGTTCCGCTCGTTCGTCGAGCATCCGCGTGATGGCGGAGGGGCGGTGCTCCGGAGGAACTCCGTTCCCGACGAGGACTCCGTGGTGGAGGTGCCCGCCGTGTGACCCGAATGGAGTGAGCCGCGACATCGACGTGAAGAACACGACGACAGCTTTACCGCCCTGACATTCGTCTGCCCGCCCACGGGTCCGCAATCGGTCGTGGTCGGCGTGTGAGGAAAGAGAGAACAAGTGCTCGAGATCGAAAATCTGGTCAAGTCGTATGGGAAGGGACCGAGGGCGAACGACGACGTGTCGCTCACCGTCGGAGCCGGCGAGGTGGTGTGTCTCCTGGGGCACAACGGAGCAGGCAAGACGACCCTCGTCAATCAGGTGGCGGGACTGGCGAAGCCGACGTCCGGCACCATCCGGGTGAACGGATGCGATCCCGTCGCGGATCCGGCGACCGTCCGCCGGATGGTCGCGGTGATGCCGCAGGCACATGCGCCGTTGGCGGGCGTCTCACCCCGGCAGGCGATCAACGCCATGGGCAGGATCCGAGGGCTCTCCAAGGCCGACCGCAAGGGGCGGGCCGACGCCCTGATCGATGCCCTCGACCTCGGTGAATGGGCGGACACGGTCGGCGAGCGACTGTCGGGGGGCGTGCGCCGCCTCACGGCCTATGCCATGGCCGTGGTCGCGCCGGTCGACGTCGTCATGCTCGACGAACCGACGAACGATGTGGACCCGGTCCGGCGCCGCCGGCTGTGGGAGCACATCCGTGGTCTCGCCGACGCGGGGGCCGCCGTTCTCCTGGTCACCCACAACGTCGTCGAGGCGGAGAGAAGCGTCGACCGGGTCGTGGTCCTGGATTCCGGAAAGGTGGTCGCCCAGGGCACGCCCGACCAACTCCGCGAGCGCGCGTCGGGTCACCTGCGACTCGAGCTGAACGGACCCCTGCTGGACCGACTGCCCAGCCCTCCCACGGAGATGGGTGCGACGCAACCTACTGCGCGCAGCTCGCGGTGGCACATGTACCAGCTCGAGATCGAGGCCGCCACGCACGCGCTCGCCTGGGCGCAGGAGCTACGGGCGGCCTCGGAGATCGAGGAGTTCTCGTTGTCGCCGATCAGCCTCGAGGACGTCTACATGGAACTTGTCAACCCCCCGGTCGCGACCGATGATGAGAAGGCGGTACAGAGATGAGCCATTGGTTCCGTAGTTACACGGCGCTGCTCGTGTGGACAGGTCTGCGCAGTCGAGCGACGCTCCTGCTCAACGTCATCATCCAGACCCTCCTCGCGGTGGGGATCATCGTGGGTTTCGGTTTCCTGGTTCCGTCCGTGGACCCGGTGACCGCGCTGTTCTTCGCCAGTGGGGCCCCGGTCCTGGGTCTCGTCACGGTCGGAATGGTGATCGGGCCGCAGGAGGTCGCCTCGGCGAAGCAGGAAGGGATCTTCGAGTTCAATCGATCGCTTCCGGTGCCGCGCAGTGCCCTCGTCGCCTCGAGCGCCTCGGTCGGGCTCGTCACCGCCATCCCGGGGGTGCTCGCGTCGCTGTTCGTGGCCGAGCTCCGGTTCGACCTGGACTACGCCATCAGCCCGCTCATCGTCCTCGCAGTCCTCCTCACCGGACTGGCATCCATCGGTATCGGCTACGCGATCGGATACGGGCTTCCACCGGAAGGATCCCGCCTGGTCTCGCAGCTCGTCGTGTTCATCGCGCTCATGTTCTCGCCGATCACGTTCCCGGCGTCCCGGCTGCCGGGCTGGTTCGAGACGATCCACGAGTTCCTTCCGTTCAAGTACATGGGGGAGGCGGTGCGGAACACTCTCGTAGTCCCCCCTCAGGGAGTGCCGACTCTCGCGTTCGTCGTCCTGGCGGTGTGGGCCGCCGCGGGCTTCCTTCTGGCGTTCCGGATGGTGTCGCGGCGGGTGTGAAGCGGCTCGGCGCGGCGTCCGACGACGCCGGTCGGTTGTCCCAGTTCGAAGACGTAGACCGGTCGGATCGGCCGACCGACTCCAGAGAAGAGGAATGGATGATGGCGGACACGAAGAAGTTGCTCGGCGGATCGGTGGTGGCGGCGTCGTTGGTGATCGGCGCAGTCGTGGCGGTGCCGCCCGTGCACGGCCAGGTCGGGAGCTCGGCGATAGTCGGTGGTGCGCGTCTCCAGAGCGCGGTGCCCTCGTGCGCGCTCGATCGCATCGATCAACAGTCGCTCCCCTTGGACGATCGGTACTTCTATCCCCGGCAGGCGGGGGAGGGGGTGGTCGTCTACCTCGTGGACTCCGGGATCGACTATGACAATCCCGACATCGCCCCCCGGGCACGCCCCGGATTCGACGCGTTCGGCGGTGACGGGCGTGATGAGCTGGGCAACGGGACGTCGATGGCCGGGATCATCGGCGGCACCACCTACGGCGTGGCCAAGAAGGTGGAGATGGTGTCCGTCAAGGTCATCAATGCGCAGGGCGGCGGATCGATCGAGGGCCTGATCGCCGGTATCGAGTGGATCACCGAACACGCGTCGGGCCCGTCGGTGGTCAACGTCGTCCTCGGTATCCCGCCCGACGACAGGGTCGATGAGGCCGTTCGGCGGTCGATCGCCTCGGGGATCACCTACGTGATCGAGGGAGGGGCGGTGTCCGAGGACGTGGCGACGGCCTCGCCGGCGAGGGTGGAGGAGGCCGTCACCGTGGGCGTGAGCGATTGCGCCGACCGGGTCATGGACACCAGCAACTTCGGAGCGGGGCTCGACGTCTACGCCCCGGGTGTGGACGTACCCGCCGTCGGATCGGACGGCACCGTCCGTACGCACTCGGGCGCGCACGTCGCCGCCTCGGTGACCAGTGGGGTCGCTGCGCTCCATCTGTCCCGGGACCGCCAGGCGTCTCCCGAACAGGTGCACGCGAGGCTCCGTGAGGACGCGCTCACGGGAGTGCTGACCGGCGTACCGAGCGGTACCGCAAGCCGCTTGATCACGACGTCAGGCGCTCACGGCGTGGGGTCGGGTTCGCTCGATCGTCGCTAGGGAGCCCGAGGGCTGAAAGCAGGTCCACGGACGGAACGGCTGCGCCCTGTCTCGGCTGCGGAGGCGAATCCCGCCGGTGCCACAATGGACGGATGACCGGTTCATTCTCCGCCGATGCGGGCTCGGGGTCCCCCGCGCTGACCCCGCGCGCCCGGGCCAAGGCGCGGCGCCGCGACCTGATCCTCGTGGCGGC
>NZ_JAALED010000083.1:0-3653 GCF_014145155.1 Dietzia sp. B19
CCGTCGGCGGCACGGACGACGAACCCGTCCGGATCGTCCCGCTCCACGGCCACGATCCGGACCCCGCGCCGGACGGGCAGCCCGTAGTACTCCTCGTACCCGCGCAGATACTCCACCACGTGGGCCGCGTCGGGGTTCCCGTCGTCCGTCCGGTGCATCCTGCGACCCGGGAGGGACGAGTAGTCGGCGGGCGAGAACAATCGCAGCGAGGGCCAGGTGTGCGGCCACGCACCCCCCGGCCCGTCGGACGCGTCGAGGATCTCGAAGTCCGCGCCGGCGCGGGTGAGATGGAAACCGGCGGCCAGGCCGGCCTGGCCGCCTCCGATCACCACGACGTCCCTCACCCTGCCCGACCCCCTCTCGCCACCCCCTGAACAGTTCCTATCGACACTCATCGATACCAATCCTACAGTGGAGGTATGACCTCGTTGCCCGCCTCCGCGACCGGCCCGTCCGGCCCGGGGAACGACGCCACGGACACCGACACCGGTGCCCGTGAGCATCGTCGGCTCGTGGCGGCGCTCGCGCTGGCCGCGGTGTCCTGGGCGGCCCTGTGGGTGGCCAACGAGTGGTTCTGGGACGCGGCCGTCGGCTGGCTCGGACTCGACCTCGCCGACCGCGCGATCGGTGCCGTGCACTTCTTCCTCTACGACACCGTCAAGATCGTCCTCCTGCTCCTCGGGCTGATGTTCCTGGTGGGCATGCTGCGGGCAAGCCTCGACCTCGACCGCGCGCGGGACTGGCTCGAGGGCCGGGGGCTGTTCGTCGGCCTCACGCTGGCCATCGTGCTCGGCGTGGTGACCCCTTTCTGCTCCTGCAGCTCGATCCCACTGTTCATCGGCTTCGTGGCCGCGGGGATCCCGCTCTCGGTCACCCTCACCTTCCTCATCGCCTCCCCGCTCATCAGCGAGATCGCGGCCATCATGATCGGCGAGATGTTCGGGTGGCACATCGCCGCCGCCTACGTCGGCGCCGGCGCCGCCATCGCCTTCGTCGCGGGATGGGCCCTGTCCCGGTTCCGGCTCGACAGGTGGGTCGACGACGTCGTCTTCACCACCCGCGTCGCCGTACTCCGCGCGGACGGCCACGTGCCCTCGCTGCGCGAACGGGTGGACGCCGCTCTCGGCGAATCCCGCGACATCCTCCGTAGCGTGTGGATCTGGGTGGTGGTGGGCGTCGGCGTCGGCGCGGTGATCCACGGATGGGTCCCCGAGGACTTCTTCCTCCGCTGGGCGGGCCCGGACAACCCGCTGGCGGTGTTCGTGGCCACCCTCGCGGGGATCCCGCTCTACGTCAACGGAGCCGGGGTCGTGCCGATCGCCGAGGCACTGTGGGCCAAGGGCATGAGCCTGGGCACCGTCATGGCGTTCATCATGAGCTCGATCGCGCTGTCCATCCCCCAGGCGATCATGCTCAGGCGGGTCATAAGGCCACCACTGCTCGCACTGTTCTTCGCCGTCGTGGCGGCCGGCATCCTCGCCATCGGCCTACTGTTCAACGTGATCGCCTGACCCCAGATGCAGGAGGAACCATGATCGTCAAGGTGCTCGGGCCCGGCTGCCGCAACTGCCACACCCTCGTCACCCGCACGAGGGAGGCGCTGGCAGCGCTGGGCGAGGACGCGGAGATCGTCGAGGTCACCGACGTCGGCGAGATCGCCGGCTACGGACTGATGAAGACACCCGGGCTGGTGGTCGACGACGACCTCGTCCTGGGAGGGAAGGTGCCCACCGTCCGTCAGCTCACCGAGATCCTGCGCGGACGCTAGACCGGGCGCACGCCGAGCTCGGCGAGGAGTCCGGTCACCCGGCGCCTGATCTCGTCTCGGATGGGCCTGACCGCGTCGACACCCTGACCGGCGGGGTCGTCGAGGGTCCAGTCCAGGTACCGCTTGCCCGGGAAGACCGGGCAGACGTCACCGCAGCCCATGGTGATGCACACGTCGCTCGACCGCACCGCCTCGGTGGTGAGGACCTTCGGCGTGGCCGCCGAGATGTCGATGCCGTCCTCCGCCATCGCCTCGGCGACGGCCGGGTTGATCGAGTCCGCCGGCGCCGACCCGGCCGAGCGGACCTCCACCGCGCCTCCGGACAGGTGCTCGGTGTAGGCCGCGGCCATCTGTGAGCGGCCCGCGTTGTGGACGCAGACGAAGAGGACGGACGGACGATCGGTCACGGTGACTCCCCCGGCAGAATGTATCGACGACTGTCGATAGTAGCCGCTCGACGCCCACGCGCGGCGGGTCACAGCGCCCGGCCGATGACCTCCTTCATGATCTCGTTGGTGCCGCCGTAGATCCGCATGACGCGGGCGGCGGCGAACTTCTGCGCGATGGGGTACTCCATCATGTAGCCGTAGCCCCCGAACAGCTGGAGGCAGCGGTCCACCACGTCGTCGAGCATGTCGGTGGCCTGGAGCTTGGCCATCGAGGCGGTCACGGCGTCCAGCTCGCCGGCGATCTCGCGGGAGATGCAGTGGTCGATGAAGGTGCGGGTGGCCATGACGGAGGTCTTGCACGCCGCCAGCTCGAACCGCGTGTTCTGGAAGTCGAGGATCGGCTTGCCGAAGGCCTGCCGCTCACGGGTGTAGGCGAGGGTCTCCACCACGGCGGCCTCGGCCATCGCCAGGGCGTCCACCGCGATCGCCAGGCGCTCGCGCGGGAGCTGGTTCATGAGCTGGTAGAAGCCCTGCCCCTCCTCGCCGCCGAGGAGGTTGGCGGCGGGCACACGCATGTCGTTGAAGAACAGCTCCGCGGTGTCGGCGCCGTGACGGCCCATCTTCTCCAGCACGCGGCCCCGCTCGAAACCGGGGGTGTCGGCCTCCACGGCGAACAGCGCCATGCCCTTGTGGCCGGCGTCGAGGTCGGTCTTGGCCGCCACCACCACGAAGTCGGCGGAGCCACCGTTGGAGATGAAGGTCTTGGAGCCGTTGATGACGTACTGGTCACCGTCACGCCGCGCGGTGGTGCGGACGCCCTGCAGGTCCGAACCGGCACCGGGCTCGCTCATGGCGATCGCGGAGATCCACTGACCGGAGCACAACCTGGGCAGCCACTCCCGCTTCTGCTCGTCGGTGGCGTAGTTGGCCACGTAGTGGGGGGTGATGGTCGATCCGACCCCCATGCCGAACGCCGTGTCCCCCGAGTAGACGAGTTCCTCGGTGACGAGGTACTCCATGCCCGGGTCCCCGCCCTGGCCGCCGAACTCCTCGGCCACGTCGAGGCAGATCAGCCCGGCCTCGCCGGTGCGCAGCCAGGTCTCGCGGTCCACGTGCTTCTGCCGGGCCCACTTCTCCTGGTTGGGCGTCATCTCCTTGGCGAAGAAGGCGCGGGCGTGCTCGCGCAGGAGCCGGTGGTCGTCGGTCTCCCAGGAGGGGCGGTAGTCGGGGAAGAGCAGGGTCACCATGGCCTCCGGTGGTCGATCGACGCGACGTGCGCGGTTCAGCCTACCCAGACCGACCGGGGCCTCCCGGCGGTCCCGCCCGCGGATCAGCACCGCCCGCGGATCAGTCCCGTCCGCGGATCAGTACCGTCCGCGCACCCGCAGGTGCCAGGGGCGACCGTCCGGATCGTGCAGCCAGCGGTAGGCCGGGAACGCCAGCGCCATCGTCAGCGGGTTGAGCCGCGGCGGCGCGAGCGGACGCAGCCGACCCGG
>NZ_JAALED010000084.1:0-8578 GCF_014145155.1 Dietzia sp. B19
CGCGGTCTCGTGCGTACAGACCGCCGACGCCCACCGGCGCCGCGGGCTCGCCGAGGTGGTCACCGGCGCGCTCGTCGCGTGGGGGCGGGCGCTGGGTGCCGAGGAATGTCACCTCCACGTGTTCGCGGACAACTCGGCCGGTCGCGGCCTGTGGGCCAAGCTCGGGTTGGCCCCGCATCACTCGATGCGTCACCTCGTCGTCGTCGAGGGTTCGGCTCCACGGTCCGCGCGATCCGACACGGGGTAATAGACTGCTCGCCATGCGCCTGGCCACCTGGAATGTGAACTCGATCAGAGCTCGACGGGACCGGGTCGTGGCCTGGCTGGAACGCTCCAACGTGGACGTCCTGGCCATGCAGGAGACCAAGTGCAAGGACGACCAGTTCCCGCACGAGGCGTTCGAGGAGTTGGGGTACCAGGTCGCCCACCACGGGCTCAGCCAGTGGAACGGTGTGGCCGTGGCCTCGCGGGTGGGGCTCGAGGACGTCCGGCTGGGCTTCGACGACATGCCCGGTTTCCACAAGGATCCCGAGGTCACGCAGGACCCGGAGGCGCGCGCCATCTCGGCGGTGTGCGACGGCGTCCGCGTCTACAGCCTCTACGTGCCCAACGGTCGCGAACTGGCGGATCCGCACTACACCTACAAACTCGAGTGGCTGGCCCGGCTCCGCGACCACGCCTCCGCCGAGCTCGCCGCCGACCCGTCCGCGCAGGTGGCGCTGGTGGGTGACTGGAACGTGGCGCCGCACGACGACGACGTGTGGGACATGGAGGTCTTCGACGGCAAGACCCACGTCTCGGAGCCCGAACGCCAGGCCTTCGCCGCCTTCGACGGAGCGGGCTTCCGCGAGGTCACCCGCGAGTACACCCCGGGCCCCGGCGTTTACACCTACTGGGACTACACCCAGCTGCGCTTTCCCAAGAAGCAGGGCATGCGCATCGACTTCCAGCTGCACTCACCGGAGTTGGCCGCTCGGGTGACGGGCGCGTTCATCGATCGCGAGGAGCGCAAGGGCAAGGGCGCCTCCGACCACGCGCCCGTCGTCGTGGACCTCGACTAGCACCGCCACCTCGTCTCAGCATCAGGAGCCCCCACCGATGTCCACGTTCCAACTCCGCCACTACATCGACCGGCTGCGCGCCGAGGGCTTCACCGTCCGCGACGACCACGGTGAGGACCCCGACCTCATCGACATCAACGGCAGGGCCGTGGACACGTGGCGGGAGAACTACCCGTACGACCACCGGCTGGACCGCAACCAGTACGAGGTGGAGAAGTACCTGCTGCAGATCGAGCTGCTCAAGTTCCAGAACTGGCAGGCCGAGTCGGGTCACCGGCACGTGATCGTGTTCGAGGGCCGGGACGCCGCCGGCAAGGGCGGGACGATCAAGCGGTTCACCGAGTACATCAACGTGCGACAGGCCCGCGTGGTGGCGTTGATCAAGCCCACCGAGACCGAGCTGTACCAGTGGTATTTCCAGCGCTACATCAGTCATCTGCCCACCCGCGGCGAGCTCGTGATGTTCGACCGGTCCTGGTACAACCGGGCCGGCGTCGAGCGGGTGATGGGGTTCTGCACGGACGCACAGTACGAGTCGTTCATGGAGCAGGCGCCCATGTTCGAGAAGATGCTTGTGGATTCCGGCATCGGACTGACCAAGTTCTGGTTCTCCGTCACCCGGGAGGAGCAGAAGACCCGGTTCGCGATCCGTCAGCTGGACCCGGTCCGGCGGTGGAAGCTCTCCCCCATGGACCTGGAGTCCCTGGACAAGTGGGACAAGTACACCGCCGCCAAGGAGGAGATGTTCCGGCGTACCGACACCGACTGGGCACCCTGGATCACTATCAAGTCCAACGACAAGAAGCGGGCGCGCATCAACGCGATGCGCCACTTCCTCAACCAGTTCGACTACCCGGAGAAGGACCCGCAGGTCGTGTTCGACCCTGACCCGAAGATCGTCCGGCGCGGCAAGGTCGCCGTCGGGGACTGACTGAGCCCGCGAAGGAAGATCCCGCGCACCGGGCCCGTCGGGGAATGTCTGCGCGACGCCGCGCATTGCACAGGGTATGAGCCACACGAATGATCCGACCGTCATCACGCGCCTGCTCTCGGATCGCGGGCGGTGGGCCGTGGTGGGCCTGTCCTCGAATGCCGGACGCACCGCGTACGGGATCGCCGCCTACGTCCGGGACCTGGGCCACGAGATCGTCCCGGTCCATCCGAAGGCCGAGACGGTCCACGGGCAGCAGGGATACCCGGACCTGGCGTCGGTGCCCGGGGAGATCGACGTCGTGAACGTGTTCGTCAACTCGCACCTCGCGGGCGGAGTCGTCGACGAGGCCATCGCCCGGGGGGCGAAGGCCGTCTGGCTGCAGCAGGGAGTGATCGACGAGGACGCCGCCCGGCGGGCCGCGGACGCCGGCCTCGATGTGGTGATGGACACGTGCCCGGCGATCGAAGCGCCGCGGGTGGGACTGATCTGACGATCAGAATCCGGACGCGGTCAGCCCCACCATGGCGATGATGAAGACGAAGTAGAGGACCACGAGTCCCCCGAAGATGGCCAGCGAGATGAGGCCCAGCTTCTTGGCGGAGGCGCTCGCGGCCTCGGCCTCGGCGTGGTGGCCGGCCGCCCACAGCGGGTAGACGTCCGCGGCGCGGGTCATCGCGACGAACGACAGCGGCCAGAAGAACAGCAGCGAGGCCACCGCCCACCCGATGTTCGACGGCGGGCCGGGTCGGGTGGCCCCGGGGGAGCCGGTGAACGCCCCGGTGCCCTGACCCCCGTAGCCGGGGTTCTGGCCGTACGAGGGTGCGCTCTGACCGTAGGACGAGTCCTGCCAGTAGCCGGACTCCTGTCCGTGGGACTGGCCCGCCCCGAACGGGGAGTCGGAGGGGGAACCGGGGTAGCTCGGGTTCGTCATGACCGAATCGTATCCCCGGAGTGAGGTCGGCCGAAACACCCTCCTCCCGAACGGACGGCCCCCATCCGACCGGTGCCGCGCGCGCCGCCGTCAGGTCGGATGCCTGCGGAACGCCCGCGCGATCCCCGTCGACTGCCGCCCGGACAGAGTCGCGAACGGCGCGGTCTCGATGCGACGCCGGCCGCCCGAGCCCACCGTTCTCCACGTGGCGACCACTCTGCTCCTGTGCACCACCGTCCTCCGGAACACACCGTTGTTGCCGGGAACGATCAATCCGGAGTGATCAGAGTCAACCGCGTGGGACCGGTCGCCGTAGCCGAGCAGGTATTCGTCGAAGCCCGGGAGCAGGAGTACGGCATCCGCGGACCGACCCGCAGCGGCCAGCCGATCAGGCGCGCCCGGGTCCATCCAGTAGGTGGCGCCGTCGAACGACACCGCCTCCAGCCGCCCGGACACCGCCTCCAGGGCGGGGCGGACGTCTCGCAAGGGCAGTCCGGTCCACCGTCGGAAGTCCTCGGCCCGCGCGGGTCCGTGTGATCGAAGGAACCTCTCGAGCCACTCCGCGACGGCCTGCTCGCGGGTGGGTGAACGTGGGACGACCCCGTTCGCTGCCAGCCACCGATCGTGGTGGGCGAAACCGTGCACAGGACCGTCGGACCCTGTGCTGCCGGACCCTGTGTTGCCGGGCCCTGTGTTGCCGGGTCCTGTCCCTTCGGACCCCGTGCCGTCGACCTGGCTGACCAGCCCGTCGACGACGAAGAGGTACAGCAGGTGGTAGCCGCGGCCCTCAGAAACCTCCACTCCCTCCGCCCGCCAGCGATCCTGGAGCTGGGCACGGGTCCGGACACGCGTCCCGGCGATCTCCTCGAGCAGAATTCTGTGAGCGCGGGCGATTCCGTCGTCGTCGACCCCGAGCGCGGCGAGCCGCCCCACCGCGGCAGAACGGGACCGCCCCGCGGCCACCCCGACCATCCACCCGAGGTCCTCACCGGGCACGAGGTGGAGGGTGCCGCGCATGGGCCACGAACGGACGACGGACCCGTCGGCGAGGGTTGCTCGGACGTCGCTGATCGTCGCGGGCCCGCCGTCCGGACCGAGGGAGCGCAGGGCGACCGATGCGAGGACGCCGGGCAGGTCCTGCCCCTGCATGCACGCCATCCACCGCACCGCCTCGGCGGGCGAGGAGCAGCGTTCCCCCACGAGCCGCTGGGAGGCCAGGCGGAGGCGGGCGAGATCCCGGCGGGTGACCGGAGTGGTCCCGGACGCCTCCCTCACCGGGGTCAGCGGGGGGCGACGAGGAGTTGGTACTCGGGGAAGCGGATGAGGAAGCGGCGGACATAGCTGCACACCGGCCGGATCTTGTTCCCGTCCAGACGCATCCGGGTGAGGACCAGACTGACCAGCAGGCGGGCGATGCCCTGCTGACCGAAGTGCTCCTCGATGACGGTGTGGAGAAGGATGTAGACCTCGCCGTCCTTCTCGTACCCCACCAGGCCCATGAACGTCTCGCCGTCCCACAGTTCGAACCGGTCTCTATCGGTGTTGTGGACCAACACCAGTGACTCTACTCGGGACATGGGGCTCCTTCGGCAGGGTGTGTTCCCCACGTGATGCTACTCGCCGGGGTACGCTCGCCCGGCACCATTTCATACTCGTCCACACGGGAGTCCGCTTCGGAGCGCGGGCTGAGAGGACGGCCAGCCGGGTCGTCGACCGTTGAACCTGTCCGGGTCATGCCGGCGTAGGGAGCAGTGAACATCATGGGCAGAAACACGTCCACCACCAGCGCAGACACCACCTCGATCGAGGCCGTGACCTGCGGCCCCATCCATTCCAGCAGCAAGTCCTACCTCGAGGTCCGGGCCGAGGACAGCACCCTGCGCGTGCCCGTCCGTCGGATCTCACTGACCAACGACACGACGTTCGACGTCTACGACACCTCCGGTCCGTACACCGGGTACGCCGACGCCGGGGAGTGCCACGACCTCGCCGCAGGACTGCCGCCCACCCGCGACGGCTGGGCCCACCCGGAGGCCGCGCCCGCCTCGGCGGAGGACCCCACGCCGGTGCGGACCCAGCTGGCCTGGGCCCGCGCGGGCCACATCACCCCGGAGATGCGCTTCATCGCCGCCAGGGAGGGGATCGACGTCGAGGTGGTGCGGACCGAGGTGGCGGCCGGCCGCGCCGTCATCCCGGCCAATCACCGCCACCCGGAGAGCGAGCCGATGATCATCGGCAAGCGCTTCCTGACCAAGATCAACGCCAACATCGGCAACTCCGCGGTCACCAGCTCGATCGCGGAGGAGGTCGAGAAGATGGTGTGGGCCTCCCGGTGGGGCGCGGACACCATCATGGACCTGTCCACCGGGCGGGACATCCACGAGACCCGCGAGTGGATCATGCGCAACTCCCCCGTTCCCGTGGGGACCGTGCCGATCTACCAGGCACTGGAGAAGGTGGGCGGCGATCCGACCGCGCTGACCTGGGAGCTCTACCGCGACACCGTCATCGAGCAGTGCGAGCAGGGCGTGGACTACATGACCGTCCACGCGGGCGTGCTCCTGCGGTACGTCCCGCTCGCCGCCAAGCGCGTCACCGGGATCGTCTCGCGCGGAGGCTCGATCATGGCGGCGTGGTGCCTGGCGCACCACCGCGAGTCGTTCCTCTACACCCACTTCACCGAGCTCTGCGAGATCCTCGCGCGCTATGACGTGACGTTCTCCCTCGGGGACGGCCTGAGGCCCGGATCGATCGCGGATGCCAACGACGAGGCCCAGTTCGCCGAGCTCCGCACGCTGGGTGAGCTCACCGGGATCGCCAAGCGCCACGGCGTCCAGGTGATGATCGAGGGCCCCGGGCACGTGCCGATGCACATGATCGTGGAGAACGTGCGGCTCGAGGAGGAGTGGTGCGAGGAGGCGCCCTTCTACACGCTGGGGCCGCTGGCCACGGACATCGCACCGGGTTACGACCACATCACCTCCGCCATCGGCGCCGCGCGGATCGCGGAGGCGGGTACGGCGATGCTCTGTTACGTCACCCCCAAGGAGCACCTGGGCCTGCCCGATCGCGACGACGTCAAGACCGGCGTGATCACCTATAAGATCGCCGCGCACTCGGCGGACCTGGCCAAGGGGCACCCCGGCGCACAGAGACGGGACGACGCGCTGAGCACCGCGCGGTTCGAGTTCCGGTGGAGGGACCAGTTCGCCCTGGCGCTCGACCCGGACACCGCGCTGGCGTACCACGACGCGACTCTGCCCGCCGAGCCCGCCAAGACCGCCCACTTCTGCTCGATGTGCGGTCCCAAATTCTGCTCGATGCGGATCTCCCAGGACATCCGGGACTACGCGGCCGAGCACGGGATGGAGACGGTCGAGGCGATCGAGGCGGGGATGGCGGAGAAATCGGCGGAGTTCGCCGAACAGGGCTCCCGCGTCTATCTGCCGATCAGTCAGCACTGACCTTCCACAGGGCGTCCGACCCCCCCGCGAGTCGGCCCAGCCAGCGCGCGGCCCAGCCCGCGACGAGACGCGGCCCGGGTGTACCGACACCCGGGCCGTGTCGTGGGTGCCGCTCAGGCGTCGCGGCGCAGGGTGATCACCAGACCCGCGACCCACAGGGCCACGCAGACCGCCGCGTACCACGCGAACGCCGGCCACTCGCCCCACGTGATGAACCCGCGCGCGGTCTCACCCTGGGTCCAGAAGTCGCCGTTGGCGAACGGCATCCAGCCGGCGATGTCCTGCCCCACCCGGGGGATCAGGGAGACCATGCCCTCCAGCGCCAGCGTCCACACCAGGAACAGCGAGATGGTGCCGGCGGCGTTGCGCATGATGTACGCCAGGCCCATCACGGCGAGGGTGCCCACCGCTGCGTAGACGGGGAACCGCACGAGGTACGTCAGCCCGTCGCCCGAGAACGGGGTCCACGAGTCCAGACCGGACAGCGCCCCCGCGGCCAGCAGCGAGACCACCACCGCCACGGCGGTCACGACCATCGACATCACGGTGAACAGCGCCGTCTTGGCGAGCACCGCCGGCCACCGCGACGGTGAGGCGAGGAAGGTGGCCTTGTTCGTGTGGTAGCGGTACTCGCCGGTCACGGCGACGATCGCGGCGATCCACGCGAGGATGACGGTGAAGGCGCCGACTCCCAGGATCGCGAACAGCGGATCGCCCCCGCCGCCGGGTTCCCCGACGATCGGGTCCCCCGCCGAGGGCTGCTCGAACTGGCCGATGATCACGGCCAGGCCGAGGGCGAGGGCGATCCCCAGGCCGTACAGCCAGTAGGCGCTCTTGGTGGTGGTGACCTTGATCCACTCGGACTTCAGCAGGTTCATCGGGTGGTCTCCTGACCGTGGTACTCGACGTCCTGGTCGGTGAGCGCCATGAAGGCCTCCTCGAGCGACGCCCGCTTCTCGTGTAGTTCGTGGACGGTGATCCCCAGACTCGCGGCGAGGTCACCGACCCGGGGGGCGGGCAGCCCCTCGACGAGGAACACGCCGGCCTCGGGGTCGAACGTGGCGGTGATCCCCTCCTCCCGGGCGGCGGCCGTGAACTCGTCGACGTGCGGTGTCCGGAGGAGGACGGAGGACGTGGCCGCGGAGAGGAACTCCTCGACGGACGTCTGGGCGCGGAGCACCCCCCGACCGATGACGACGAGGTCCTGGGCCGTCTGTGCCATCTCCGACAGCAGGTGGCTCGACACGAGCACCGTCCGGCCCTCGGCGGCGCGGGCGTGCATGAAGCGGCGGATCCAGAGGATGCCCTCGGGGTCGAGACCGTTGACCGGTTCATCGAAGAGCAGCACCTCGGGGTCGCCGAGCATGGCGGTGGCCAGCCCGAGTCGCTGGCGCATTCCCAGCGAGTACCCGCCCACCTTGCGGCCGGCCACGTCGCTCAGACCGACCAGCGACAACACCTCGTCGACGCGGGTGGCCGGCAGACCACCCGCGGCGGCGATCATCTTCAGGTGTGCGCCCGCGGACCGGTTGGCGTGGGTCCAGGACGCGTCGAGCAGGCACCCGACGGTGTGGGTGGGCCGCTCGAGTTCCCGGTAGCGCCGGCCGTTGATCAGCGCCTCACCCGAGGTGGGGGTGTCCAGGCCGACGATCATCCGCATGGTGGTGGACTTACCGGCCCCGTTCGGGCCGAGAAAGCCGGTGACGACGCCCGGCCGCACCACGAAGCTCAGGTCCTCGACCGCCGTAGCGGCGCCGAAGCGTTTGGTGAGATTGCGTACCTCGATCATGGTCTCCAGTGTGCCTGCCGGGGCGCGGGAAGCGGGCTCCTCCCACTCAGCTCCCGTACAGGTGTGTCAGGGCTTACCCTCGTCCCATGGATGACGCCCGCCCAGATCCCGGTCCCGAACTCCCGTCGATCCGTGCCTCGGACCACGAGCGTGAGGCGACGGCGAGGTTCCTCCAGCAGTCCTACTCGGAAGGGCGCCTGACCCTCGCCGAGTTCGACGAGCGGACCACCAAGGCCTACGGGGCCCTCTTCCAGTCCGACCTGGCCGAGCTCACCCGCGACCTGTCCCCCACCCGTCGCGACGGTGGGGCCGCGCCCGCGGCGCACCACGGGGCGGCACCCGCACGCAGGGTCACCGGCGGGAGCGGTCCGTCGACGTCCCTGGCGTTCATGGGCGGGT
>NZ_JAALED010000008.1:0-18788 GCF_014145155.1 Dietzia sp. B19
GTCGAGGCGTCGCTGGAAGGCGCCGGGCAGGACGGTGGATCCGGCGAGCAGGGAGGCGCCGCCGTTCTGCTCGAATCCGGCGATCAGCCGGTGGGCCTCGCCGAGGACGGCGGTGAGCGGCTGACCGTCGTCGAGCGCTACGCGCACGGCCTTGGCTGCGGCGGAGCCCCATTCGCGCAGCGACTGCTCTCCGAGGGTGGTGCCGACGTGGTGGCGGAACAGGGCCCGCGCTCCGGTGAGTTCGGTGGGCGTGTCCTGCCACTCGGGGGTGCGGAGGGTCTCCGCCGCCAGCCCGGCCGGCAGCAGCGCCCGTGGCCCGTGGGTGGTCCACAAGCTGCGGATGCCGGACCCGGTCAGCGTGAAGGAGCGGCAGAGCCACGCGATGAGCCCCGCGCGGACGTCGTCGGTGAGCTGGGAGGCCAGCCCGTCCCACGCGTCGTGGGCGTCGGTCGTGGCGCTCCAGGCCAGCAGATCCGTGAGCCGGTGGTCCGGTTCCAGTCCCAGGACCTGTGTGCTGAGCGCGCCGTAGAGGTGGTCGGCGGTGAGAACCGGGGTCGGGGTGGGTGCGAGGGCGTCGCGGTGCTCGGCGAGCGCGGTGGTGAGCCCCCGCACGTCGTCGCGTCCGCGGGGGATGCGACCGTCGGTGCGGTCGGCGGAGAACATCCCGAGCAGGGTGCCCGTTGGGTCGAGTTCGCGCATCCGCCCGAGCGGCTGAAAGTGCTCCTTGACCCCCTGGGGGATCTGATCCTCGGGGAGGTCGGTGAGCACGACGCGCCACGGCACGTCGGGGTCGTTCCGGTGGCGCACCACGTCCCGGATCTCGAGCACCGTCCGGCAGCAGTGGACGGGCACGGTGAGGTCGTCCACGCGCAGCGCGGTGCCGTCCCATTCGGGCCGGGCGTGCATCACCAAGAGTCCTCGTCGGTGCTTCTTGTCGCGGTAGAGACCGCCGAGGAGGGGGACGAGGTCGGCGGCGGTCGCAGTACCGAGGGACGACGACGAGGTGGTGCCGCCCACTGCGAGTCCGGCGCTGGCTTCGGTCACGTCCCGGGCTCCTCGGCGGTGATCTCGATCCGGAACCGCACGCCCGTCCCGTATGTTCGCTCGAGGTCGGCGAGGGCGCTGTGGATCGCGTTTTCAACCTGGCTGCCTTGGGCCAAGAACGCTCGGTGCCTTCCGTAGCCCTTAATTTCCACATCGTTCGGTGGCGGGGGCGGGGGAGGAGGCGGTGGTAGTGGTGGTTTCGGATCGACGATCACCCTGTTGATCCAGTCCTGGGCGCGTGCCTCGAACCGCGTCACGGCGGTGTCCAGGTGCATGACGAATTCGTGGGTGTCGACGCCGCTCTCGAGGTCCACAATGATCTGCGCGGCCTCGGCGCCCAGGGCGCCTTGCTTGGCCCGCCCACCGATCAGGGTCTCGAGGGTCGGCCCGATGTTGCGCGCCACGGCCGCCACGTCCTCGGCGGTGGTGATGGACTGGCTCGCCTCGTTGGTGGTGGCCCCGAGGTAGGTGCCCGGCCCCTCACCCGCGGCGGCGAGGGCGGTGACGATCTCACCGTGATGCTGCTTCTTGCGCACCAACGTCTGCAGCAACTCGGTCTGCCGGCGCGCGAGCTGGAGCCGGCGCCCCTCCCCGGTTCGCCCCAGACGCTGCTCAAGCTTGGACAGCTGCGCAACCAGGTCCTCGCTGGACTGTTTGAACTCGTCCGCCTTGCTCGACACCTCGCCCGCCAAATGAGTGAGGTTGGTGGGGGAGAGGTGGCCGCGCTCGGGGATGCCGAAGAGGTGCTGGGCTGCCTGGACGGCGCGGTCCCATTCCCCCTGCTCGGGCAGCACAGGTTCGCGCAGCTGGTGGGACTGTTGGATGTCTTTGAACGCGGGGGCTGCGACGGGGGTCCCGTAGGTGAACCAGCTGCGGTCGCGCGACTCGGCCCAGGCCGCCGCGAGCAGGGTGGTGCAGTCGCGGTTGAGCCCAGCCTGCGGCATGAGCCGCTCGACGGCAGCAACGACCTGCGCCACCGTGAGCACACTGTCCGCCTGCCCGGATTTCTCCGCCTCGGCGAGAGCGCGGTCGATCTGCCCGGCGAAACTGGCAAAGGTGGCGCTGGGGAACACGAGGTGCGACTCGTGGACGTCGGCCACCCGGAGGCCGCCCAGCACGAGCTGGACGGACTTGCGCTCGGCGGCGACAAACGCGGCGCGGCCGTCTTCGCGGGCGTCGGACCGGCGCAGCACGTCGAGTGAGACCGCGAAGTCCTTCTGCGTGAGCGCGCTCGTGGTGTCGAACCGCGGATGGTCGGGGTAGCGCTGGTCAAACGCCTGATCGTAGAGCCGTCGGGCGGCCTCGCGCAGCGAGGCGCCGACGGGTCGCTGGACCACCACTGAGGAGCTCAACGAGCGGACGGGCGGCTGCCCCTCCGGGAACACCGCTCCTTCTGCGATGCCATACATTTTGCGCAGGATGGCCGCCAGCTGCCCGGCGAGCTGGTTGCGCTGGGTCACCATGACCTGGCGGACGCGTTCGCGGTCGCCGTCGGCGAGGTAGCTGGTGTAGCCGAGCCACTTCTCCGACTGCAGTACCCAGTCCATGGTGACGAGCTTGCCCAGGTCGTCCATCTGCTTGCGATCGAGGAATGCGGGGACCCAGGCGAGCGTGAAGTGATCGTGGCCGTCGGTGCGGAGGCGGTCGAGTCGGGCGTGGTCCTCGGAGACTCCGTGGCCTTCTTCGTCGAACGGCAGGTCCACGATCACTCGCAGCGCCCCGGGTTCGACGGGGGCGATGAGGGTGTCGGGCACGGAGCCGGGGTCGCGGACGTTGCCAAAGACAATCTCGACGGTTCGATTGGTGCCGCGCCAGGTGATCCGGGTGGAGCGCGCACCGTCGGCCTGCAGATCGATGGCGGCGATTCCGAACTCTTCCTGCAGCATCGACCGGAGCCGTTCGCGGCGCCTGGAGAAGGTGTCCTCGCCGCGGGCGCGCTCGAGGATCTCGTCGAAGGGCAGTTCCTCGAGGGTGATGGAAATCAGCGGATCGTGGCTGTCTGTTCCCACGGTGATCTCGGGGACCGAGGTGTTCCACTCGCGGACCGAGGCGAGCGCGCGCGTGGGCGCGTCCGACGCGACGATCGAGACGAGCTCCCCGTGGTTGAGGTGCGCCAACCTGCTGGCGGTGAGGGCCTTGAGCCCGGGCACCTCGGGTGCGAGAGCGGAGAGCAACAGCGTCTTGGCCAGTCGGAGCTGGGCCCGCACGCCCTTGGGCTGGTCCAGGTCCCGCACGCTCGGGTCAGCGTCGGGGAACTGGGCGAGAACGGCGGGCCGGAGCTTGTCGTGCCAAAGGGTGCGTGCGGTGCGGAAGCGGGCGGCCACCGCCTCGTCGGTGCCACCCTTCTGGGTCCCGTCGATGATGTAGTCCAACACCTCCCCCACGGGGATCACCTGGTCGACGGTCATGGTGTCGGCCAGGTCGACGAGCATCGACTCCATCACCTTGAGCGCGGTGCGGTCGCGCTGCATGGCGGTGGACAGGTGGACGAGGGTGTCGATGAGGACCGGGCTAAAGGGGTAGGTGAGGCGGAACTGCTCCTCGGTGGCACCGCGATGCTGGTCGTCGGTGTTGACCTTGTCCAGCAGGACGGGCTTGACGGCCGGGGAGAGGTGCAGGCGCTGGAACGAGGCCTCGAGCGCCTCGACCGCCGCGGCGTTCTTGGGGGTGAGGAGTCGGCGATGGGCGATCTGCGGCAGGTTGGCAGAGCCGAGCGCGATGCCGGAGAAGCGGCCTTCCTGGTGGGCGATGGCCTGCTCGCGGATCTTGGTGGCCTCGCCGGCCTCGATCGACGAGTCCTTCCACGCCTTGAGGTCGTGCTGGCGGGCGATGAAGCTGACGATCGGCACGGCCATTCGGCCCTGGTCGGATTCCACGAACCCGGTGAGTTTCTGGATCTCGCGGCCGAAGAACTCGCGGTTGGAGAAGTGGAAGGTGAGCCACAGGATCAGCTCGTCGAGCAGCAGGACCACGGCCTCGTAGCCGAGGGTCTTGGCGTGCGCGGCGATGGCGGACAGCCCCTCGGGCAGGTGCAGCCAGTCGGTGTTTGTGTGGGCGGAGGTGATCCACGTCTGGCCGAGCGCGGAGACGAGTGCCTCCCGTTCGGCGCGCGAGGCGGCGGGGTGTCGGGCGCGGTCGTAGGTGTCGCGGTCCCAGGTGGTGGCGGTGGCGCCGCCGAGCGCGGCCAGGTTGAGACCCCCCGGGGTCGACGACGACGAGGTGACGCCACCGGGTCCGGTGGTGGCAGTGGCCAGGCGTGCGAAGAACCTTTCGTCGCCGACCTCGGCCCGTATCTGTTCGGCGTTCTCGAGCAGCCCGTCGGCCATGTGGAGTACCGGCGGGGTGACTCCCGGGTGGAGCCGGTTCAGGTGCTCGAGGTACGCCGAGAAGAGGGTGTCCTCGATGGAGTTCGAGCCCAGGAAGTGGAAGGGCAGCGCGAGGATCTTGCTCGAGGTGGCCCGCGGGTGGTCGGCGATGTGCTGCTGGAGTTCGGCAATGGCGCGGGCGCGGGGGTCCCTGGTGAGAAGGGCCAGGAGTACAGCCATGAAGTGCGACTTGCCGGAGCCGAAGGAACCCTTGAGGAAGGCGCCCTTGTTCTCTCCGGTGGCCAGGGCGCTGTCGACCAGGGCGAGCGCCTCGTCAAAGGCGTCGCCGATGGACGGGGTCACCACGTACTCGGCCAGGGTGGTTCCGAGTTCGTCTCTGGTGACGGCGTCGGAGAGTTGGAGGACGAACGTCGAGGTTCCCGAGTGCTCGGGGATCGAGAAGACGTCACGCAGGGTGGGGCTGGTGCCCGACCCTGCCGTCGCGCCGGGAGGGGTGAAGGCCATGGCCTCTAGCTTTCCTTATCGGGTGTAGTAGCAGCGGCTGCGACGCGCTTGCGGCCGCGGGTCGCTGGGGCGGGGCGCCAGGCGGGTAGGTCTGCGATCGGGACGCCGGTGCGCTCGGCGAGCGAGGTCAGCTGTCCACCGAGATAGTCGGCCCAGTCGATTCCGGAGTGGGCGTCCATGCCGGAGTGCCACTGGCGGATCCACGGCAGGAGTTCGGCCAGCCCGGCGACGAGCGGGACGAGCTGAGCGGGGTCGGTGTCGTCCTTGCGGTCGTCGTACAGCGACACCAGGGCGATGCCCTGCTCGGCGTGGTCCCAGCCCGCCCAGCCCAGCATCGTGGTGGGGTCGTCCGGCCCCGAGGCGCCGGGGTAGGAGATGAATCGTTCCTTGGGCACGTCGAGCTTGCCACGGGCCTGCCAGTAGGAAGCTTTGCGAAAGTCAGCGGAGGTGTACTTGGGCGGGACCGGGACCTGGGCAGAGGTGATCTCGCTGCGGTCCTCGGCACGCTGGGCGTCCCACGTGACCTGCCACTCGGCGAATTTGCGCAAGCCCGAGTCCTTGAGCCGGAGTGCGGCCAGGTACGGCACGGCCTCGTCCTGTAAGAGCGCCACCAAATTGGTGAGCACGCCGGCCTGCCGCTTGCTCGACCACAACTCGAGCGCCTCGGCCACACCCGCCAACTGCGGAGCAGTCTCCACCTTCGCGGCCAGCTGACGCACCGATTGCGGCTGCGGATACCCGTTGGGGTCCTTCCACAGCCCTGGGTTCTCCAGCCTGTCCAAGATCCAGGACTCGAGTGCCGATCGGACCCGGTCGGACCACGGCACGGAAGACCAGCGCCGCTTGTACTCGGGACGCTCGAGCAACTCGAGCGAGCGGTCCTCGGCGATGAGGTTCAGCCGCTGCTGCACCGCGTCCCGATACCCGGACGGCAGATGCGCCGGGATTTCGGTGACCGGGGTCGATCGGTGACGCTCGAACCACGCCGTCTCGGCCTCGCCTGCCTGCACCCGGCGCGCCAAGGCGATCTCGAACACGCGCTCACCCAGCGCCAGCTCAGGCACATCACCGACCGGGAGCGACAGGTTTTCGTCGGTGAACCCGTACAGGTGATAGACCTGCCAGTCGAGCTCCTCCTGCTGGGCGATCATCAGTCCACGAATTCGTTCCCATTCCGTCTCGCCCCGGGCGAACAGCTCCGCCGACGGGTCCGATTCCTCGAGAAGCGCCGCCGGCTCGACCGCAGCCAGCCCCTGGGCCAGGTGGTCGATGCACCGAGCACGCTCCAGAACCGAACCCGCGGGAAGCGGGAAGTCCTTCAGTGTCGTGCCGGTGAATTCAAAGAACTCATCAAACAGCTCGTGACGGGATTCCTGGTTGACGCCTCCCAGGCCTTTACCAAAGCAATTCTGCTTGAGCCAGAAGCAGGCCGTCGACGAGTTCAGCACACCCAATAGTTCAATATGCTCCTCCTCGCTCGCCCCCTCCGGCAACTTGATCACCGGCGCCGTACGATTGAACACTCGCCCACCGCGATCCAAAACGAAGTGGTTATGTGTCGCTACAAACGGAAACGCGATAAGATTAGCTGCTCTGCAACGCTCCCTCATAAAGAACGCGTATTCAAACCAAGCAAGGCCACGCTCGACATTGGTTTGGCCGAAGTATATGCGCGAGTTCAGATGTGCACGCCGCATCCAATAGTGCGATTCGAGTTCTGGGGCTAGGTGCGCACGCAAGTCCGCATTGCGGTATGGAAATACCACCTTCGAGCTTGTAGAGGCCGACCATTCCCGGACGACATCACCAGTGGCGAAGTAACGGAATATGTCGGTTGGCGATCTCTTCAGAGCTGCCACTTTCCCCAGCGTAAACGCGTCGTCTTCTCCCGTTACGGCGAGAATTCCGATTGACTCAGTGACTTCCCCCAGATCCCGAATCGAGTGTCCGCTAATCTGTCGTGATGCTGCTGGTGCAGCCCCGCCTTGCAGGGACCACGGGTGCGCTTCTAGCGACATCCGCGGAGTGTCCACAACTGAAATCCACGGATCTTCATGACTGGGTTCGTCGATGTACCGGACAATGCTGCGCCACACCAATCCCTCCGCGGGATCTTCAGATGCGCCTGGCTCACCCTGAATGCCGAGGACCGTACGCACCGTGTTCGCCTGCGGTCGCCGGCTCCGCGACACCAACGTCACCGTCGGCGTGCCGTGCCCCGGGATATACGCGCCGGAGGTGTCGATCACTTCGAGCAGATCAACTTGAGGGAAGAAGTCCTCGATGAGCGGAACACCAAACTCGCGTGCCATGAACGAATTGGAGGTGATCTGCCCTATCCACCCCGCTTGTGAGGGGTCCACCGTGCCCGACTTGGCGAGTGAGTGGAACTGCTCCATGAATGGCACTGTCAGGGCATACTTTCCCTTGCAGTAGCTGTAAAGCTTCCGGTAGCGATGGTTAAGCGTCTTGTCCTTTGCCTGGATATAGGGCGGATTACCTACCACCACGTCGTACTGATTTCGCGCCAGCGTCCGCCGCAGCGCCGCCAGATCCTCGGTCGATAGGTGGGTGCCGCTGGCGACTGCGTCCGGATCAACGCTCATGTCGCCGTAGTCGAATCCGGACTGCCCGGCAGAGTCCTCGCTCCACAGCAGCGAGTCGCCCGCGTACACTTTCAGCGGGAGTTCTGGCACGTTGAGCAGGCTCGTCCCGCCTGTCGCTTGGAGTGCTGCCACCATGAGTCGGAACTGGGCGATCGCTACCGCGAACGGATTGATGTCCACCCCGTGGATGGAGGACAACGCCAGGCGCACCTGCTCGGTCGGCTCCATTCCCGGAGCCTCGGCTCGCCAGTAGTCCAGCATCCGTTCGAATGCCCCGAGAAGGAAGTGCCCCGATCCGCAGGTGGGATCGATGATCTTGAAGTCCACCGCCCCGGTCCGACCCTCCGCATCGACCGACGGAAGCCTGGGTGAGCGTTCCTTCAGCGCCGGGGTCAGCGTGCGATCAAGGATGAACTCTTCAACAAACTCCGGTGTCTGCAGTAGCGCGTACTTCTTCTTGGCGTACTCCGAAAGGTCCTGGTACATGTCACCCAGGAAACGCGTATCCAATGCCCGATCGCGCAGGGACCAGACGGTGGCCGTTTCGGCATCGGCCTGCCGCCAGAACTCCACCAGACGCTGTGCGGCGTCATCACTCGGCTCGGCGATGTGGACTCCCGCGTGCTCACCCACCAGCGGCGCTGCTGCGGGGGAGTGCTCCAACTGAGAGAACGCGTGCCGCAGATAGCCACGGAAGCTCTGGTCAAGATTCGCCGAGAAGAAACGGTCCTGCTCGTCCACCGCACGCCGACGCCCATCCGCATCCGGTCCGCTGATCCAACGTCGGTGCGCCCCCAGCAGGTCGTTATCCTCGCAGAATCGAACGAAGACACTCGTGAGCACCCACCCCACCGCCGCCTGGGTGAGCTGATCCTCCTGCCAATCGGCCCACGTGGCGCCCGTGCGCTGGGACTCCTTGAGCGCCGCGTGCGTGGCCTTCCACTCCACCGTCTTGCCCTTATCAGCCGCGAGGCGAGCACGCATGTCGTCGACAAGATCCCGCACCAACGGCTGCAACGCATCCGTGAGCGTCTGCTGCTCCGCCGACTTACGCCGCCTACCCGCCACCTGGCACCTGGCCCTTCACACAAAGAGAACCCGCGAAATGCGAGTCTCTGAACCATCCTACGAAGCACGTGAGAGCGGCGAGACCCGGATAGTGTTTCCGACATGAACACCGACGAGGAGCGCCAACGCGCCGTCGCCGCCATCGACACCCAGATCGCCGCTCTGATCGAGGACGGCGTCCCCGCCGACAGTTCGCGAAATCGAGCGCTCAAGGCCAAACGCGCCGTCGCGCAGAAGAGCAAGAAGGCAATCAAGAGGTCTGTCCGCAAGGCCCGAGAGCGGCAGGCCGCGGCAGCAGTTACTGCGACGTTGGCGCCGACCAGGGTCCCTCCAAAAACGGACGGGCGAATTACGCTGGTTCCCGATTCCGCCACGGACTCCAAGCGCTTGCGGTCGTTGCCCGCAAGGAACGGAAACGGATCGAGACCGCTCGGATGGAGGTCCGGCAAACTCTGACGTGGTGCGAGGAACCGTCAGCCGAAGGGGTTCGCAACGCCATCGCGAGATGTGATGCCGAGATCAGGGCCCTCATCGACAGCGGAGTGGATTACGAGGCGGACGCCCGGACGCAGCTGCGGAACCGGAGGGCTCGGCTCAAGGACCTCGCCGCTGCCTTCGCTTCAAGGCGACGCAAGTCGCACCCATCGGAGCTCGAGCTGGCCTTCCTACTGGATGCACGCCTGGAGCGGCGCCGCCAGATCAGGCGCGGCCCGGACAACGTCGTCGGTGTGCTCGACGTGCGGTCCGGCGGAGCACCCTCGCTGGGCAAGCGAAAGTAGATCCTCGCTTACACGCTCACCAGCTGCGAGTCGCTGGTGATGGGCAGCGGCCGGCCATCCACTTGGTCCGGCTGCCCCGGAGCGTCCTTGGCGCGTCCCGTCACCAAGACCACCGGCCGGCTCGGGGGAACGGTGAGATCCGTCCACCGCCCGAGCTGGGATAGCTGGGAGTACTCGGCGAGCAGCGAGGCCTCGGTGAGGACCAACGCTGCGCCGTCCGTTGCATCGACGTTATTCAGCACCGTCGTAACGTTGGCCTCCATGACGCCGCGCACCTGCTCGGGCGGAAGCCGCAGGAAATCCCCGCGCTTGTCCAGCTGTCCGCTGGTCTCGAGCAGAGAGTCCACGCTGGCGAGCACCTCGGCGGACAGGTCCACCACCTCGGCCCCGAGGCGCTCGGCCAGCTTGCTCGCGACCTCGTCTCCACGGCCGTAGGGGACCGAGACGGAGACGAACCCCGGGTTCGAGGCCGCGCGCGCCAGTTGCTCGATCAGAGGATCCTCGGTCCCGGAGCGGTCGGTGACCAACGCAGACGGTGTCCGGGTGTGCACCATGCTCAGCCCGGTCGCCTGCTGCGGGTAGCGGAAGTCCCGGTGCTGCGGATCCCACGCCATCCCCGGCATGTGCTCGGCCAGTACCGCCTCCACGTCCTCACGCCTCGACTCCCGGGTGCGCAGCTCCGGGAAGCGGGCGCGGATGAGGTCCTTGAGCAGGCCCAGGTTGAACTGGCTGGCCGCCCGCGGCAGCGTCAGCGCGAGCAGCTCGGGCAGCTCCATCCCGGTGGAGTACAGGTCACCCGTGGCGGTGAGCGCCAGCTCGTCGTCGCCGGCCACCGCCAGCTCCGCCAGGGTGAGCGGATCGATCCGGGACTCCGCGTCCGCGGCGTCCGAGAACACCGACCGGGCCGCCCCCCTCAGCTCCGTGTGGACCAGCTCCGCGGGGACGTGCCGCACCCCCGGCTCGGCGAGCAGGTCGTGCGCCGCCCGGTTGAGCTCGACCACCAGGGGACGCGCCCACTCGGGGTGCACACTCATCCCGATCACCCGAGCGGAGCGCCCACGGCGCAGCAGCTCCACCTCCGACCCGCCGGCGGCATCAGCACGGTGCAGGCCCAGGTCGAACATGCGCAGGACGCCCAGCCGCAGGCGCTCGGAATCGCGGTGACCGTGCTCCGCCGGGAAGCTCTGCTCCACCGCCCCCGCGATCTGCCGGATGCTCGCCACCCCGCCGCGGCGCACGATCTCCCGGCGGGTGGCGGCCCGGATCTCCTCGAATGCCGCGGTGAGCACCGGGGAGGATTGCCAGAGTGCCGGGAACTTGCCGGTGAGTTGCGGGATCCTGCCGGCACTGAGCCGCAGCGGCTCGGCGTACCGGGACATGGCCTGGAACGGATCCTCCGGCGCGCCCTCGCCCCGCCCGAGGATCGTCCGCACGAGCCGGTAATCGGAGCTGCGCGAACTGCCCGCAGCCCGCAGGAGTTCCTCCGCCAGCTCCGCCAACGTCGGGAGAGCGACGGCTGTCACAGGGGTGGGGGCATCGCGGGGAGTGACCGGCTCCCTCGTCGTCGTCCCCCCGTCACCCGCGGTGACCGACGCGGCGACGGCCGCGAGCGCCTCGCGGAACTCCTGCGCCGAGCCGAACCGCGCCCCGCTGTCCCCGTCGAGCAGACGGGTGAAGATCCCCGTCATCTGCTCCACCACGTCTTGGTTCCACTCGGGAGGCATCGCCTCCGCCGGAATCACCACGTGACCGTCGGTGAGCGAGGGCTCGCTCACCCCGTCCCCGTACGTCGGAGTCTCACCCGTCGCCATCTCGAACAACACCACGCCGGCCGAATAACGCTCGGCCGAGGAGTCGGCGATCTGCCGCGACCGCCGACCCAGGAACGGATCGCGGTACACGCCCGTACCCACCTGGGTGTGCTGCAGGGACTCGCGGGAGGCGGAGAAGTCGAACAGGGCCAGGTGCTGGCCTCGACCCCGCCCCACGATCCCGAGGTTGGCGGGCTTGATGTCCCGGTGCGCGACCCCCGCCGCCTCCAGGGCGACCAGCATGTCCGCCAGGTTCGCGGCGAACCTCCAGAACCGGTCCTGGGAGATCCGGCCGAGCTGCAGCATGCTCGCCAGCGAGACCTCCCCACAGTCTGTGAGCACGAGGCACGTGCGCCGGTCATGGACGACCATCGGCCCCTCGAGTAGCGCCACGAACAGCGATGAGTACTTGGCCGGCAGCCCCTGGCCGAGCGAGCGCAGGACCTCCGCCTCCGCGGCCAGGCGCTCCGCAGCGCGCTCGTCCCGGGCCACCTTGAGGACCTTGGTGGGCGGACCGGAATCGTCGGTGAGATCCTCGACCTGCAGGCCCACCGCCGTCGACCCAGAGCCCAGGACCTTTTTGACGACGAACCTGCCCTCGAGCACTCCGTCGATCATCGGGCGCAGCGCGTCCATCTGCTCTGCGGCGGGCTGCGGGGTGGCGGGACGTGCGGCCTCTGCCAGGCGCCGCTCGAACCCGATCACGGGGGAGAGCCCCTGTGTAGAATCCGAGACGCCGAACTTGGTGTTGCGCGTGTCGACCGTCGCCGCGGTGGCGTCCATGACGAGCGCGCGCAGGCCTTGATCGAACTCGCTCGTCACCGCCGACATATCCAGGCCGCGGTCGCGCTCCAGCCGGTCGAGCAGCGAGGAGCGGTCCGTAGCCGGGGCCTGGCCGCCGGTGAGGACGTAGTAGGCCAGTGCCCCGAGGGAGAACAGATCGGCCGCCATCCGGTCCGGCGTGTGGACGCCCGCCGCCTCCGGTGCCAAGTAGACGCGGCCCGCAAGCTCGTCGCCGGGCATCGATGTGGCGGAGCCAGTGGCCCCCAGGACCGTTCCCGATGCCTCGGAGGTCCCCGCGCCGGACCAGCCGTCGACCTTCACCTCGATGCGGCCGTACGCGTCAACCGCCCGGGTGGAAAGCAGTCGGGTGTCGAGGAGGACGGTGGTCGGGTCGAGTCCGCGGTGCGCCACCTGGTGCCGGTGGGCGTACAGCAGGGCGTCCGCGACCTGGCGGACGATCTCCACGCGCTCCCTGGACGAGAGTTTGGCCCCCGGCAGCGCGACGTCCAGCGGGCGATGGTCCGGCAGCGCCGGATAGATCACCACCTCGTCCGAGGTGCCGCGCAGCGTCTCCATGGAGCGGGGGGCCACGATGTGCTCATTGCCCAGCCCGGACAGCAGCTCGTACTCCCGGCGCAGTGTCCTGCGCATGCGGATCTGTTCGCCCTCCGTGGCGGCCGCCGCCACGTTGAGCACGCGCGCGCGGATCGGCTCGTGGGTCTCCCGGTGTTCGCCGTCCCATTCGTGGAAGCGCGGGTCGGGGGAGTCGACGCGGTCGTGCAGGAGGTACGAGCCGGCCATGTGATCACGGACAGTGATCCCCGCGATCTTGCGCATGGCCAGCGCGATGAGCATGCTCAGTGCCTCGCTGATCCGTTCGCGCCCCACCGGCTCCTGGACGCGGTCGGCGATCGGCGGGAGGTTGGTGCGGACCTCGCGGTCGGGAAAGTCCGCCGGGTCTACTCCGAAGATGTTGTGGGCCTTGTCCGCCGCGAGGTGCGAGACCACCCCTGGGTCGTGGAGGAACACCGCCTCCTGAATCCACGGCAGGCGGCCGACTGCGGCAGCGACCTGGCGGATTTTCAGGTCCTCGTCCGGATCCCGCGCGATCCGGGCGATCTCCTGCTCGAGCTTGGACTTGAATCGCTGCGCCTTGCGCCGCGTGGCCACCATGGGCGAGCGCATGCTGTCCACGCGGCCGCCCCGGTCGGTCACCCAGCGGTGCTCGTCGCCGCCGATCCTGCCGTGGTACGACTTGAGCTCAAGCAGGTGGATACGGGACTGGCCCACCACCAGCGCGTCGACCTCGTGCCACTGGCCGTGGCTGTCCTGGAACTCGAAGTTAGCCCACACCCGGTAGGGCGCGGAGTCCGGCACGGCGTTCGCGAGCAGAGCCAGTCCCTGCTTCTCGTGCTCGAAGGCCGAGCGGGAGACCTCTTTCCAGCGGGGGGAGTTCTGAAGCACGGTGAGTGGGTCTCCTCGGCGCGGATCGGGTCGGACGTCACCATCGGTCACATCATCGTGAATCGTAGTGCAGCACTCGGGCGGGGGCCTGGAAACTCATGCCCCGGCGGTCGTCTCGTGCAGCGTGCAGATCTGTCCTTCAGCCTGGCGGTTCAAAGCCAGATTCTGGTGAGGCGCAAACGGGCTGCGACCGGACTCGCGATAGTCCAGATTCGGCGTAATCCGATCGCTGCTCTTGCCCGCGGCATCGTGGCCGTGGGGCTACGGTGGGAGTGTCGCCGGATCCGGCCGGATGCCGGGTGCACCGACGACGGTGTCACCGAGGAGGTCGACCAATGGACGCACAGCCGGTCGTAGTCGGAGTCGACGGGGGACCCGACTCGTTGAAAGCCCTGGCCTGGGCCGCCGAATACGCGAACACGGTCGGGGCGCCCCTGATCGCCCTGGCCGCCGTCGAGACCCCCGCCGTCGTCGGCCCGTACGCGATGGCCGGGTGGGTGGACCCGTCGATTCTGGAAGAGAGGGCGAGGACCATGCTCTCGGATTCGGTGCGCGACACCCTGGGTGACGACGCCCGCGTGGACCAGACCGTCCTCCGCGGCCACCCTGCAGAGGCGATCGTCGCGGCCTCGCGGGATGCCCGGCTCGTCGTGGTGGGCAGCCGGGGGTGGGGTGGTTTCCGTGGACTGCTCATGGGCTCGGTGAGTCAGCACGTCGTCGCGCACTCGCGGTCCCCGGTCGTGGTCCTGCCGCGTCAGGCCGAGGACGCCTGAGCCCGGTCGGCCTCGCTCGACTCGCGTGCCGCGCGTAGCCGGTCCCAGCTGGCCCGGGGACAGGTCAGGACTCCGCGTGCCGCACCAGACCCGCGAGCATTGCCGGAAACCGGGCTGAGACGCCTCGGCGGGGGAGGACGTTCAGCGCGTCGACCTGACCGGGAAGCGCGTCGTAGCGACCGGTGGTCAGGTACTCGAGCGCCCTCAACAGCGCCGCCGGGTGGGTGTCCAGCGCACTGTGGCCGTTCTCGATTCGGGTGACCGCCGCGTCCGGGGCGATCGACGCCACGCGGTCGGCGATGTCCGGAGGGGTGCGGAGGTCCCTGGTGCCGCTGAGGAGGACCATCGGCCAGGTGAAGCGGGATACCTCTCGACCCAGGTCGACCGGTTCCGCGTCGAACCCGGGAAACAGAGGTGCGAGCGGCGCATACGTGAGTGCGGGGTCGAGGGGCTGGCCGTCCGCCGGGGCGCCGTACCCCAGTTCGCGGAAGCCGATCGCTCCGGCGATGTCGAACTCGTAGACGCCCGGCACGCGGGCGAGCGTGCCTTCCCTGGTCGCGTAGGCCTCGAGTAGTCGCCAGGCTGCTGCGTCCGGGGCTCGCAGCCGTCCCGGCGCCCGACCGCGCACTCGGCCCCGCAGCAACGGACCGAGCAACTCCGGCCCGCCCAACTCGTAGGCCGCGCGGACCACGTCGAGCAGGCGTCGGCCGTCCTCTCCGCGGAGGTAGAGACGCCGCACATCCGCGGCGATCGCGGTGTCGGCATCCCAGAACACCGAGCGCACCGCCCGTCGCTCGAGGTCGATGTCCGCCGACGACTGCAGCGCCGAATCCAACAGCATGCCCGCGACGCGCTCGGGATACAGGGCGCCGACGCAGGACACCACGTAGCTGCCGTAGGAGGACCCGACCAGGTTGGCCGAGTCCACCGCCTCCCGGTCGAGAACCGCCGCGATGTCGCCGGCGACAGCGGCGATCCGCATCGCCGACACCGGCAGGTCCCGGCCGGCGGTATCGGTGCGGGACAAGCCCACACCTCTGTGCTCCACCATGATGAGGTCGTGCCCGAGGCCGGCCGCCCATCGACGCAGGCCGCGATACGGCAGTACCGACCCGAGGCCCGGGCCGCCGGGGACAACCACGGTCGGCCGCGGGGTGCGCGGGCCGGTCCGGACGTCAACGGTTAGGTGAGCCTTAGCGTCCACTGTGACCAGTGCGTTTGAGACACTTGTCCACATGGACATCGTTTTCGACATCGTTCTGATCCTGCACTTCATCGGCCTGGCCGGCATCATCGGCGGGTGGCTCGCCACCATCAAGGCGCCTCACATGAATAAGGCGATCCTGCACGGCGCGATCCTCCAGGTGGTCACCGGTCTGCTGCTCGTCGGTCTGCGCGAGATGCAGGACGTGGACCTCAATCACATGAAGATCGGGATCAAGCTCGTCGTCGCGGTCGTCATCCTGGTCGTCGCGGTGGTGGGCGTCCGTAAGGAGGCCAGGGCGGCGGGCAGCACCGGGACCCTGGCGACCATCGCCGGCGTCCTCGGCGTGGTCAACGTCGCCATCGCGGTCCTGGTCTGACACGGTCCTGGTCTGATACCGGGACTCCACGCCCCGCGCCGCCCCCCGACTCCGGTCGGGGGGCGGTTCGCGTTGTTCCGCACCAGTAGCGTCGAACCCGGCGAAAGAGGTGTTGTCAGAGGGAGGGATGCATCGTGGCTCTGGAGGAGACCCCGGCGGCCGGCCGGCCCGCACCGCATACGCCCGTCGAGGACAAGGCTGAGGTGTTGGCTCGAGTGGTCGCCGCCATCGACGCCGGCGATATGGACTCGGGCCGTGACGTTCTCCGGTCCGACTACCCGTTCGCGCCGGTGGCCAAGTCCGGCCGCAGTTACACCGACCGCCAGTCCCTGCGCCTCTTCTACCGGGACGGATTCCTCGATCGCTACAGCGGCACGAGACTGGTACACCCGGGTGCCCTGCGTCTGCTGTCCGTGCTCATCCCAGAGGACTTTCCCGCGCATCCGAACTGGCTGATGTCGGAGACACATTTCGCGTTCTGGGAGTTGTTCCCCACCATCGATCATCTTGTGCCGGTGGCCCGCGGGGGAGTGGACGACGACTCGAACTGGGTCTGCACCTCGATGTTGCGAAACTCGGCCAAGGCCCATTGGACTGTCGAGGAGCTGGGGTGGTCGCTGCACCCGCCGGGGAAACACACCGACTGGGATGGCCTGACAGGCTGGTTCGTCCGACACATGCAGCAGCATCCGGAACTACGCGCGCACGCTTACCTGGCCCGATGGTTCCGAGCGTCCGTGGACATCCGCACGCAGTTGATCTGATTACTCCATCACGGCGGCGAGGTACGCCCGCACCAGCCGGGCACCCACCTCGGCCGGGAGGCGTTCGATCGCCGCGAGCAGCGCGGCCATCCCGCCGTCGTCCCCGTCGTCGCCGGCGAGCACTCCGGACACCATCGCGTGCACATCGTCCTCGGGGAGGGTGAGCAGGTCGCCAGGGGAGAGGGCTCCGGCCTCCATCGCGGCCAGCACGTCGGCGAACGCGGCCGGGGGCGCCGGGTCGGGCATGCCGCGTACCGCATCAGCAGCCGCGTGGGCCACGTTGAGGATCTCATCCGTCAGGCGTTCGGTCACCGGGGTGATGGTGAGGTGGGACGACGACGGCAACGCGCCCCGCTCCTGACGGTAGGCCGGTTGCGCCTGCACGACGATGCCCCTGCGACCGCACTCGTCCGCCCACAGGTGGGGGTGGACACGTCGGACGTCTCTCGCGGACCCGTCGGCCACCACGGCGATCAGAGGTCCGGGATCGGAGTCGATCACGCGCAGTCCCTCGATACCGGACAGCCCCTCCACGAGGCGTCCGGTCGCCCTGGCGGTGCGCGCCACGAGTTCGGACTGACCGTCGTCGCCCAGGGCCTCGAGCACGGCCCACGCGGCGGCCGCGGGTTCGAGAGGCTTGGACCCGGACAGGGTGGGGTTGACCACCGGGTAGCCCGGCCAGTCGACGGTGGAGAACCAGGATGCGCGGTGCCTGGCGCGGCCCCGGCTCAGCAGGACCGAGGTGCCCTTGGGAGCGAACCCGTACTTGTGCAGATCGGCCGAGATGCTGGTGACCCGTCGGACCCGTAGATCCCAGGTCGATCCCACCCCGCCCGGCCAGAAGGGGAGGACCAGCCCGCCCAGGCAGGCGTCCACGTGCAGCCCGATCCGCGGATCGTGGTGCGCGTCGAGCCCGGCCGCGACCTGCTCCACCGGGTCGATCACACCGGTGGGGTAGGAGGAGGCCGAGCACACCACCAGGCAGGTGTCGTGGTCCACGGCGGCCAGCAGGTCCTCGGCGGCCACCCGGCCCGTGTCGGGGTCCACCTCGACGCCGACGAACCGCATCCCGAGGATGTGGGCGGCCTTGCGGAACGCCGCGTGGACGGTCACCGGGGCGACGATCGTCACGCCACTGCCGGGGGCACGCCCCGAGACCTCCCGAGCCGCCAGACACGCCAGCACGCAACTCTCGGTGCCGCCCGACGTCACGACACCGTGGACCTCGTCGTCGTCGCTCCCCGGACCGTCGCCGGCGTCCCCACCCAGGATCGTGCGGACCCTGTCGACGATCCCGCCGTGGATCCGTGCGACCGACCCGAACACGGTCGGGTCCAGGCCGTTGACGCCGTGCGCCAGACCGGCGGCGCGCACGGCCAACCGGTCCACGCCCTCCACGCCCGAGTCGTAGACGTAGGAGAGCACCCTGCCCCCGGTCGTGGGCGGGTCCGACGCCCGCAGCGCAGCCAGCGTCTCGAGGGCTGCCTCGCCTCTCCGGGCGATCACGGCCTCCAGGGGATCGGTGCCCGCGGGACCGGCTCCTGGGGGTTCGGTGTCCGGGGGTTCGACTGTCATGCGGGCTCCGTCCAGCTCGGGTGTTCGCGGCCCAACGCCCGGATGACCAGCAGACTCGCAGCGGTCAGCAGGGCGGGGACCAGGGAGAAACCGAGGATGATGGCCCAGAGGGCCGGTTCGGGCTGATCAGCGACGCCGCCGGAGCGGAAGCCGGTCACCGCGAGCAGCGCCAGCACCACCACGGGCCCGAGCGCCATGGATCCCGTCTCGGACGCCGTCCACAGCCCGCTCATCGCCCCGCTGCGACGGCGGCCGCCCAGCTCGCGGTCCATGTCCGTGGTGTCGGGGAGCATCGACATCGGTAGAGCCTGCATCCCGGCGTAGGCGACCCCCGCGAGCGCCACGGGGACGTGCACCCACATCCCGGGCCACATACCCGCGGGGATGAGCATGAGAGCGGACACGGTGAACAGGATCGTCGCGGTCGCCAGAGCGGGGACCTTGCCCCGGGCGTGCGCCAGGCGGGCCCACAGCGGCATCACCAGCAGGGCGGGGGCGATCAGGGCGAGGAACAGCCCGGTCAGCGCGGCCTCGTCGCCCAGGATGTAGGTGGCGACGTACTGGCCACCCGCGAGCATCACGGCCGTGGCCACCGCCTGCAGGCAGAACAGGCCCACCAGCAACCGGAACGGCCGGGTCACCCGCAGCGCGTCGAGCCCGTCGCGGTACTGCCGGCCCAGGTCGCCGACCTGCGCGTCCGCCCGCAGG
>NZ_JAALED010000085.1:0-2197 GCF_014145155.1 Dietzia sp. B19
TGGGCCCCAGGTCGCGGGCCTCGTAGCGGATCAACCGCACAGACTCCCACCCGCCCTCCGCCGCGAGTTCGGCTACCAGGTGGTGCCCGCCGCTCTCGCGGTCCTCGCCGCACGCGTCGCGCCACGCCTGCGCCTCCACGACGATCCGCAGGTGCGCGCCCCGCCGACCGGTCGCCACGGGCGCCAGCAGGTCGAGGAGTTCGGGGCCCTCGATGTTCTCGCCCATCCGTTCCAACAGCACGCCCACGACAGTGTCCCCGGGGGCCCGGAGATACTTGGAAGCGCGGATGGCGGAGGAGATCTCCGCCTCGTTGAGCAGTCGTGGATGCGGCACCACCATCGCCTCCACGCCCCACCGCACCCACAGCTCCCGCGCCGCGACCTCGGTCAACGTGAGCACCTGCGCCGCGGCCCCGACCAGCGTCCCGGTGTAGCCCCGGTGCGGCTCCGAGTCCTCATGGGAGGGGTAGACGATGTCGTGCACGGTCAGCACCATCGGGACCCCGGCGTGGGACAGGTGCTCGATGACGTCCCGGGCGCTCTCCGGATCCAGGTAGTCGTAGCCGAAGTGCACGTGGGCCACGTCCACGTGATCGAGGTCGCGGTCGGGGGCCGGGCCGTCGTCCTTCACGTACGTGCCCGGGTGGGATTCACCGTTGACCACGCCCGGGCGCATCGGGACCATCTCGAGGCGGCCCGACGACGCCAACCCCGTGATCCGGCGGACGGCCGGGTGCGCGGCGGGCAGCACCGCCACCCTCGTCCGGGACGCGCCGCCATGTGACCGCATAAAACTTAGTTTAGACCCCTACGCAAGTCTTCGATGAGGTCTCCGACGAATTCCAGCCCCACCGAGAGGCGGACCACGTTGTCGGTGATACCCACCGCGGCGCGCGCCTCCGGCTCCATCGACGCATGGGTGGTGGTCGCCGGATGGGTCACCAGGGACTTGGCGTCACCGAGGTTGTTGGAGATGTCGATGACCCTCAGCGCGTTGAGGAGTGAGAAGCAGCGCTGCTTGCCCCGGTCCACCTCGTCGTCGTCGAACTTCAGGCCGAACGTCACGACCGAGCCGCCGCCCGACATCTGCTCGGTGGCCAGGTCGTACTGCGGGTGCGAGGGCAGCATCGAGTACCGGACCCAGTCCACCGCGTCATGCGACTCGAGGAACTGTGCCACCTCGAGCGCGTTGGCGGACATGCGCTCGACCCGCAGGCTCATGGTCTCCAGACCCTTGAGCAGCACCCAGGCGTTGAAGGCGCTCATCCCGAATCCTGCATGACGCATCAGGTTCTGCACGGGTCCGGAGATGTACTCCTCCGGCCCCAGCACGGCCCCGCCCAGGACGCGGCCCTGGCCGTCGATGTGCTTGGTGGTGGAGTAGACCACGATGTCCGCGCCCAGCTCGAGCGGCTTCTGGTGCAGGACGGTGGCGAAGACGTTGTCCACCACCACCTGCGCGCCGGCCGCGTGCGCCAGCTCGCAGACCGCGCGCACGTCCACCAGCTCCTGCATGGGGTTGGAGGGGGTCTCGAAGAACACGGCGTCGGTCGGCTCGCTGAGCGCCTCGCGCCACTGGTCCAGGTCGGAGCCGTCCACGAACACCGTCTCCACGCCCCAGCGCGGCAGGATCTCGTTGCAGATCACGAAGCACGAGCCGAACAGCGCTCGGGAGGCCACCAGCCGGGAGCCGTTGCCCAGCAGCGCGGCCAGCGAGACGAACACCGCCGACATGCCGGAGCTGGTGGCGAAGCACGCCTCGGCGCCCTCGATCTGCCGCAGGCGCTCCTGGAACATCGCCACGGTCGGGTTGCCGTAGCGGGAGTACACGAACCGCTGGAGGTCCCCGTTGAACGACGCCTCGGCCGCCTCCGCCGAGGAGTAGACGTAGCCGGAGTTGAGGAACATCGGCTCGGCGGTCTCCTCGAAACCGGTGCGCATCTGCCCGGCCCGCACCCCCAGGGTGTCGGGGTGGAGTCCGTCGGGGAGCTCGTTGTTTCTCATCCGCTGCTTTCTGAGTGTCGTCGGTGGTGCGGTGGCGGGCCGGGCCGGGTCAGGACTGTCGCCAGGGCAGTCCCGCGACCTTCCACCCGTTGACCGAACCGCGGTGGCCCGCCGCGTCCGGGTCGCCCTCGAATCCCTCGGCCACGTTGTAGGCGGGGCCCAGGCCGGCGGCGGTGGCGGCGCTCGCGGCGGC
>NZ_JAALED010000086.1:0-5559 GCF_014145155.1 Dietzia sp. B19
AGCGTGCGCTGTGCGACTTCGGCGGACCCGGCGGGGCCGTGGCATGTGAGCCCGGGTCGGACGAGCGCACCCCGGAGCAGCGGGCGCACGACGCGCTCGTGCACCAGTGGGCGCTCGGGTCGACCGTCGACCCCGCCCGGCCCAAGGGAATCGCCACCATCGTGGTGCGCGTGACGCCTGAGCAACTCGAGGAACCCGCCGCACTCGTGGAGACCGACTCCGGCACCCAGCTCAGCGTCCGCCAGGCCGTCTCGATGGCCGGGTCGCTGCCGTGGTTCGTCTCGCTACTGCGCGACGGCCGCGAGGAACTGCACCGGATCGACGTCGACGCCCACCCCGACCGGCGCCTGGCCTCCGCCATCCAGCGCCTGGTCCTCCACGCCGCGCACGGAGGCTGCACGTTCCCGGGTTGCGCCGCACCGGCCAGGGGGAGCCAGTTCCACCACGTGAGGGAGTGGTCGCGAGGCGGACCCACGACTGTCGCCAACGGCGCGTTGGGCTGTCCCGTGCATCACGCGTTCGTCGGCGACGGCCCGTCGGCGTGGACGACCGTCGCGGACCCAGGCTCGCCTGGTCGCTGCACGTGGCTGCCGCCCGGCGTCGACAGGCTCACCGATGTCTGACCCGGCCCCTGACAGCAGCGCGTCAGCCCCTCCCGGCATCTCGCCGGCGCGGCCGCGCGTCGGGGCGCGCGACGGGTCTGCATGGCGTGTACGAGGTGTGCCGGCGGGCTCGCGCTGTCACAATGCCCTCGTGCCCGATTCCGCCGTGCCCGATTCCCCCGTATCCGAGATTCTCCCGCCCGAGACCGACGCGCCCACGATTCCGTCCCCGGTGACCGACATGCCCCTGTCGTCGTCCGCTGTGTACGTGGCGGCCCCCGAGGGCGACACCGGGAAGTCGACCGTCGCCCTCGGCCTCCTGCGCATTCTCGCCGGGACCGTACAAAGGGTGGGGGTGTTCCGCCCGGTCACCGTCGCGCCGCGCGTCGTCGATGCCGATGCCGGCACCGGCACGGACACCGAGCCCCCGCGCGACCGCATCGTGGAGATGCTGCTCCAGCACACCACCGTGGACCTCGACTACGAGGACTGCATCGGCGTGACCAACGACCGCGTCCACGAGGACCGCGACTCAGCGCTGGCGGAGATCGTGGACAGGTACCACGTGGTGGCCGGGCAGTGCGATGTGGTGGTGATCCTCGGCACCGACTACACGGGCGTGCCCAGTCCCACCGAGTTTGACTTCAACGCCACACTCGCCGTGAACCTCGGCGCGCCCGTGCTCCTGGTGATCCGCGGCGCCGACCGGACACCAGGGGAGATCGGCACGAACGCCCGGCTGACGCTCGAGGAGCTCAGGGTCGAGCACGCGCACCCGGTGGGGATCGTGGTCAACCGGTGCGACCCCAGCGCGCTGGAGGCAATCCAGGCCGAGCTCGCGCCCCTGGACCTGCCCGCCTGGACGCTGCCGAGCCAGGCCCTGCTCACCGCGCCCACGATGGGGGAGCTGGTGGATGCCGTGGACGGCACCCTCTACTCCGGTGACCCGGCCCTGCTGGACCGAGAGGTCATGGCACTGATGGTGGGCGGGATGACCGGTGAGCGGATCCTGGAGCGGCTGGTGGACGGCATGGTCGTCATCGTTCCCGCTGACCGGACCGACGCCGTTCTCGCTGTGCTCACCGCGCACGGCGCGGAGGGCTTCCCCTCATTGGCGGGGATGATCTGGAACGGGAGCCTGATGCCGAACGCGGCGATGGATCGACTGGTCCGTGGCATGCGCTCGACGTTGCCGATCGTGTGCACCGACCACGGCACCTACGACACCGCCCGCCTGGCGGCCGAGACCCGGGGACGCGTGTACTCCGGCTCCGGGCGCAAGGTCGAGACGGCACTGAGCCTCATGGAGAAGCACGTCGACACCGAGGAACTGCTCGCCCGCCTGCGTGTGGACACCCCCGACGTCATGACGCCGCAGATGTTCGAGCACCAGCTCCTCGAGCGCGCCCGCGCGGACAAGCGGCACATCGTGCTGCCGGAGGGCGACGACGACCGGATCCTCCACGCCGCCGGCCGGCTGCTGCGCCGGGATGTCGCCGACCTGACGATCCTCGGCGACCCCGAGGCCGTGCAGCGACGCGCGGATGAACTGGGCATCGACCTGTCCGGGGCGCAGGTCCTCGACCCACGCAGCAGCGAGCACGCCGAGCCGTTCGCCCGGCAGTACGCGGAGCTGCGCGAGCACAAGGGCATGACGCTGGACGTGGCCCGCGACCGGATGCTCGACATCTCCTACTTCGCCACGATGATGGTGCACACCGGCCTCGCCGACGGCATGGTCTCGGGTGCCGCGCACACCACCGCGCACACCATCCGACCCGCGCTGGAGATCATCCGGACGAGGCCGGGCGTGAAGACCGTGTCCAGCGTGTTCCTCATGTGCCTCTCAGACCACGTCCTGGCGTTCGGCGACTGCGCGGTCGTCCCCGCCCCGACCGCCGAGCAGCTCGCCGACATCGCGTTGTCCTCCGCCGAGACCGCGTCCCGGTTCGGTGTGGACCCGCGAGTCGCGATGCTGTCCTACTCCACGGGTGACTCGGGCAGCGGAGCGGACGTGGACAAGGTGCGTGAGGCCACCGAGATCGTGTGCGCACGGATCGCCGCGGCCGCAGAGGGGGACCCGATGGCGGACCTCGTGGTGGACGGACCGCTGCAGTTCGACGCCGCCGTCGACCCGACGGTGGCCCGCAAGAAGATGCCGGACTCGCCGCTCGCCGGCCGGGCCACCGTCCTGGTGTTCCCCGACCTCAACACAGGCAACAACACCTACAAGGCCGTGCAGCGCACCGCCGGCGCCGTCGCGATCGGGCCGGTCCTGCAGGGGCTCCGCAAGCCCATCAACGACCTCTCCCGCGGCGCGCTGGTGGAGGACATCGTCAACACGGTCGCCATCACCGCCGTTCAGGCGCAGGGTGCAGCCGTTCAGGCGCAGGGTGCAGGCGTTCGGGCGCAGGGTTCAGCAGTTGAGGCTCAGGGGACCGCCGGCGCCCGCGAGGGCGAGTCGTGACCCGCGTCCTCGTCATCAACTCCGGCTCCTCCTCGCTCAAGCTGCAGATCCTCGACACCGCGCTTGACTCCGAGCTGGCGTGGGCGTTAGTCGAGCGCATCGGCGAGCCCGTCGGAACGCTGACCGTGCGGCGCGGTGACCTGGCCGGTTCGCCGGGTGGGGAGCGCAGCGTGGAGGCGGCGGTCCCAGACCACACCGTGGCGCTCAGCCGGGTGCTGGAGCTCGCGGGCGAGCTCGGCGCCCACCCCACCGACCTGGGGGTCGAGGCGATCGGTCACCGGGTGGTCCACGGCGGGCCGGACTTCCACGATCCGGTCGAGGTCACACCCGAGGTGGAGGCGGGTATCGAGAAGCTCGAGCTGCTGGCGCCGCTGCACAACCCCGCCAACCTGCGCGGGATCCGCGTGGCCCGCGAGCTGCTGCCCGGCCTGCCGCACGTGGCGGTGTTCGACACCGGGTTCTTCCACACCCTGCCCGCCGCGGCTCACACCTACGCGATCGACCGCGCGGTGGCGAGCAGATGGGACCTGCGCCGATACGGCTTCCACGGCACCAGCCACGAGTTCGTCTCTCGCCGCACCGCCGAGATCCTGGGTCGGCCGTACGACGAGCTCGATCAGATCGTGCTGCACCTCGGCAACGGGGCGTCGGCCTCGGCGATCGCCGGCGGGCGGGCGGTCGACACCTCCATGGGCCTGACTCCGCTCGAGGGCCTGGTCATGGGCACGCGTCCCGGCGACCTCGACCCCGGTCTGATCATCCACCTCATCCGCGACCGGGGCATGTCGCCCGAGGACGTCTCCACCCTGCTCAACCGCAGGTCGGGGCTGGAGGGGTTGGCGGGCGCCCGCGACTTCCGGGAACTGCTCGCACGGGTCGATGCCGGCGACGACGACGCCGTGCTCGCCTACGAGGTGGTGATCCATCGACTGCGTCGCTACATCGGCGGCTACTGGGCGGTTCTCGGCGACGTCGGGGCCATCACGTTCACCGCGGGAGTGGGCGAGAACGTCGCCCGCCTGCGTGCGGACGCCCTGTCCACTCTCGGTGGCTGGGGGGTGGAGATCGACCCGGAGGCCAACGAGAACGGTTCAGGGGAACGCGTCATCTCGACGCCTGGCAGCCGGGTCACGGTTCTGGTGGTGCCGACCGACGAGGAGCTGGCGATCGCCCGGGCGTGCGACAGGGTCCTGGGGCTGGGGGAGTGACAGGGACACCTTTACCTAAGAACGTCCTTACGCTTACAGTGGGGGCCACCCCCCGGGCCTCAGCCCGGTCCTGACGAAGCTGGTCGATGCCGAAGCACCCACGATCTCCGCGTGTCACCGAGCCCGCCCGCGATACGCGGCCCGGCCGGTCGCGAGGTCGTCGGACGGTGGGGTTGACCCCGGTGGCTCTCGCGACGGCGGTCACCCTGGTGCTCGGCGGGGCATCGGTCGCCCGCGCCATCACCGCCGCGCCACTGGACGCGCACACCGACCTGGAGTTCTCGCTCGACGGCTCCACCTGGACGGATGCACCTGACCTCGTCCTGGGATCGTGGGGGTGCGACCTCGCCGGCGGGCCCGCGCTCTCCGATCCGGAGGGCGCGATCGGCGGGACCCCCGAGGTGGACCCGTGCTCGATGTCGCCGGGAGAGTCGATCGACCGGACCTACCACGTCCGCAATGCCACCGACACGGGCCGAACCGGGCGGTACGCCGTGGGGATCGGCGACTATCTGGTCTCGGGCGCGGCCGAATTCGACGTCAGCAGCACCATCACCGGCGCCGTCGGCTCCGATTCGCGGACCGTGACCCTCTACGGTGCCGACACCCCCCGGTCAGCCGATTCCCCGGCCCGCGGCACCACGGTCGCGGCACTCGATCTCGCACCCGGCCAGACGGCGAGGGTCGTCGACGAAGTATCGGTACCCCGCGACGTGGAGAACTACGCGCAACGCCAGAGCGTGAGTCCGATGATCTGGGTGTCGTTCACCGACATCGGGGTCGTGGACACCGACGGTGACGGCCTGCCGGATCTCGTCGAGGACCAGCTCGGCACCGACCCCACCGACCCGGTCAACCGACTTCCCGACGGCACGATCGGGCGATCCTTCGGGCCCGAGCCGTTCCTGCCGCGCACGCCCGAGGGGGCCGTGCTCGCGGTGGACGCCTCGACTCTGCCGCCGGGCCTGCGGCTCGAGGACGGCGTCCTGGTGGGCACCCCGTCGAGGGCCGGGACCTATGACGTCGAGTTCACCGTCACCCTGCCCGACGGTGCGACGTACACCTCCGTCCGACGCCTGGTGATCCGGCCCGCGTCGGGCGGCGGGTCCGCGGACCTACCGGACGTCATCTGGCCGGTGGTGATCGTCGGGGTGATCGGGCTCATCCTGGGGCCGGGGCTCGGGTCCCTGGGGGGCTCGATCGGCGGGTCACTGGGCGGGTCGCAGGGCGGGTTGCCCGGCTGGCCCTGGAACGGGTCCGCCGGCGGTTCCAGCGGCGGGTC
>NZ_JAALED010000087.1:0-2318 GCF_014145155.1 Dietzia sp. B19
GGACATGGCGCAGGGGGCGGGCACCGATCCGTCCGGGATCGACGCGGCCGTGTCCGCGCTGCGCGCCGCCGTGCGGGATGCCGGGTGACGGGACCGGACCCCGACGTCCACGGGTGGACCCGTGGTCGGCGGCTCGGCCTGGACGTGGGGACGGCACGGATCGGGGTCGCCTCCTGCGATCCCGACGGGATCCTCGCGACACCTGTCGAGACGATCCGCGTCACCAGCGGTGATCCCGAGTGGACGTCGGAGGTGAGACGCCTGGGGGACCTCGTCGAGGAGTACGACGCCGTCGGCGTGATCGTGGGGCTGCCCACCTCACTGAAGGGTCGGGACACCGCCTCCACGGCGATGGCGCGGTCGTTCGTGGGGGCGCTCTCCACCGCCTCGCCCGACCTCGACGTCGAGTTCGTGGACGAACGACTCACGACCGTGACGGCCGGGGCGGCCCTCCACGGCGCGGGCAGGAACACCCGACAGCAGCGGGGCGTGATCGACCAGGCCGCCGCGGTGGTGCTCCTGCAGGCATGGCTCGACTCACGGCGCGCCCGCCGATGATGGGCGTGTCGACCGGCGCGGCTGGATAAACTGCCCGTCAAGCACGATGCTGTCCGGCGGGCAGCTCCCAGAACCCCTGGCTAAGGAGCACGATGTCTGCGGCACGAGGACGCTCACGAACAAGTGGCACCACCCGGTTCATACTCCTTGCGGCCGTGGTCGGGGTTGTCCTGGCCTTCGCCGTGATGGTTTATCGCAACACGGGCAACGAGGTCTCCGCGGCACCCGATTTCGAGGGCGAGGGCTCCGGCAACGCCCTGTTGCACGTCGAGCCCGGGGACACCCTGGGCGTCGTCGGGGACCGCCTGTACGACATCGGCACCGTGGCCAGCACCCGGGCCTTCACGGGAGCGGCGGCCGGGACGTCGGTCGAGGGCATTCAGCCGGGGTACTACCAGGTCCGGGAAGAGATGAGCGCCGCGTCGGCGGTGGAGGCGTTGGCCGATCCCCGGAACAGGGTCGGCTTCATGGACGTCAAGCCCGGCGGGCGACTACTCGACACGGTCGTCGTCGGGGGCGGAACCGAGAAGGGCATCTTCACCCTGATCGCGGACGCGACCTGTCTCCGGGACCTCGACGACCCGGAGGCCCCACCGATGTGCCGCCTGCCGCAGGAGATCGTCGACGCCGCCGTGCAGGCCGACCCTGCCGAGCTCGGGGTTCCCGACTGGGCCATCAACGAGGTGCGCGCCGCCCCGGACCCGGTTCGCCGACTCGAGGGCCTGATCGCGCCGGGGGTCCACAACGTCAGCCCGCAGTCCGAGCCCCTGGAGATCCTCCGTCAGCTGATCGACTCGTCGACCGACGCCTACGACGCCACCGGTCTCGTGCCCTCGGCCGAGAGGATCGGGTTGACGCCCTACCAGGTCGTCACCGCGGCGTCGCTGGTGGAGAAGGAGGGAACCCTGGAGGACTTCGACAAGATCGCCCGGGTGATCCTCAACCGGCTCGACGAGCCGATGCGCCTCCAGTTCGACTCGACGGTCAACTACGCCCTCGCCGACCAGGAGATCGCCACCACCGACGCCGATCGTGCGGCGGTCACGCCCTGGAACACCTACGCCATGGACGGACTGCCCTACGGACCGATCGGGTCTCCCGGGCTCGATGCGCTCCGGGCGATGGAGAACCCCGCCGAGGGCCGGTGGAAGTACTTCGTGACAGTCGACATGCAGGGCACCACCCGCTTCGCCGACGAGTACCCGGAGCACGAGCGGTACCAGAGTGAGGCGATAGCCAACGGGGTCCTGTCCAGTGGGCGGTAGCGCCGCCGGCGCGGGTTCGGACGGCGCTGCTTCGGACGGAGGTGCCCCCGACGGTCTCGCGGCCACGTCACCCCGCTCCGCGGCGGTGCTGGGTCATCCGGTCGACCATTCGCTCTCCCCGGTGCTGCACGGTGCGGCGTACCGGGCGCTCGGCCTCGACGGATGGACCTACGAGCGGATCGACTGCGATGCCGAACGTCTGGCCTCCGTGGTCGACTCCTCGCCGGGACACCGGGTGGGCTACTCGGTGACGATGCCGGGCAAGTTCGCCGCGCTCGGGTACGCGACCGAGGTCAGCGATCGCGCCCGGATCGTCGGCAGTGCCAACACCCTGGTCCGGCGGGGGGACGGCTGGTTCGCCGACTGCACCGATGTGGACGGGGTGACGGGAGCACTCGCCGAGTTCGACGGACTGCCCACGGAGCCGACGGCGGTCGTCCTGGGGGTCGGCGGGACGGCGCGGCCGGTGCTGGCCGGGCTCGCCGAGGCCGGAGC
>NZ_JAALED010000088.1:0-6349 GCF_014145155.1 Dietzia sp. B19
CGCCGTCGGCCAGGCGCTGTCCGAACCCGGCAACGTCGGCACCCTGGTCCGCGTCGCGGACGCGCTCGGGGCCGACGCGGTCTGGCTCACCGAGGGCGCGGCCGACCCGGAGAATCCCAAGGCGGTCCGGGCGTCCGCCGGCAGCCTGTTCCATTTCCCCGTCGTGCGGGGGATCGCCGAGGACCACCTGATCGACCGGGCGCACCGGGCGGGTCTGCAGGTGGCGGTCGCCGACGCCCACGGAGAGGTGGACGTCGAGCGAGCGGATGACGTCCTCGCCGAGCCGACCGCGTGGATCTTCGGCAACGAGGCCCACGGGGTGCCCGAGCACCTCGCCGCGCGGGCGGATCTCCGCGTCCGCATCCCCATCCGTGGAAGGGCCGAGAGCCTGAACATCGTCACCGCCGCCTCCATCTGCCTCCACACGAGCGCCCGGCTGCTGGCGGGATCATGACCGCGACCCTCACCGCCCGCGGATTCGGCGCCACCCGCGGGGCGCGGACCCTGTTCGACGGGCTCGACCTCGTCGTCGCACCCGGAGACGTCTGGGGCCTCACCGGACCTAACGGCGCCGGAAAGTCCACTCTCCTCCACGCGCTGGCCGGCGACCCCGTCGCCGAGATGACGGGACAGCTCACCCTCAGCCCGCCGGACGCCACAGTCGGGCTCCTCCGACAGGAGGTGGAGCGCGACGACGACGAGGTGGTTCGCGACTTCCTGCACCGCGTCACCGGCGTCGCGGACGCGCTCGCGCGGATGAACGCGCTGGCGGAGCAGATGGCGGACTCCGACTCCGGCGCGGACGCCTACGGGGACGCCCTGGAGCGCTGGTTGGCGCTCGGCGGTGGCGACCTCGACGAGCGGATCCCCGTCACCGCAGCCCGGCTGGGGCTCGACGACACGGTCCCGGACCTGTCGATGTCGGCGCTGTCGGGAGGGCAGGCCGCCCGCGTGAACCTCGGCGCCGTGCTGCTCAGCCAGTACGACATCCTGCTGCTGGACGAGCCCACCAACGACCTCGACCTGGCGGGGTTGGCCGTCCTCGAGGAGTTCATGCAGGCCGAACGGCGCCCGATGGTGGTGGTCAGCCACGACCGCGAGTTCCTGGCCAGGTGCGTCACCGGCATCGTCGAACTGGACTCGGCCCAGCAGCAGATCGCCGTCTTCGACGGCGGCTACGAGGCATACCTCGCCGAACGGGCGCTGGCACGGCAACGGGCCCGCGACGCCTACGAGGAGTACGCGGGCCGGGTCGATCAGCTGAAGGACCGCGTGCAGACACAGAAATCCTGGCTGGACAAGGGCGTGCGCAACACGATGCGCAAGACCGGCGGAAAGGACGCGGAGCGCGACAAGCACATCCGGAACCGGGCGGGCCAGCGCTCCGAGAAGCAGGCCGCCAAGATCTCCCAGTCCGAGCGGGCGATGGAACGCCTCGAGGTGGTCGCCGAACCGCGCAAGGAGTGGGAGCTCCAGATGGAGATCGCGACGGCGCCCCGCTCCGGTTCCGTGGTGGCCGTGCTCGCCGAGGCCGTCGTGCGCCGCGGCGACTTCGTCCTCGGCCCGGTGACCCTGCAGATCGATGCCGGGGACCGGATCCTCATCAGCGGCTCCAACGGCTCGGGCAATACCACATGGCATCTCTGTCCCCGATGGACCCCGCGTCGGCGACACGCGACAGCTCCGTGTGAGCGATTGGCGTCGAAAACTAAAGCGATATGCTACGTTCGGGGTATCCGGATGAAGGGAGCCCACTGTGGCGATCGACGAGGGGCGCGCGTGGGCGCTGCGAACGCTGGGAGCCGACGGCGTACTGGTGCGAGAGCAGATCTCGTCCATCATCCGCGACTGCCACGAGAAGATGGCGAACGCGCAGGCCGAGGCCGAGATGAAGCACACCGGCGTGTATGGCCAGATCTGGCGGAAGTGTTTGGACGAGTTCGTGACGGTGCTTGGGCGCCTGCCCTCGGCTGAGATCGTTCCGCGCCGGGGATACAAACTGGTCGCGTTCAACGGGGTGATCCTGTTCCCGTGGCGGTTCGCGCGGGAGCGGTCCACGGTCATCGGCTCGCGCCCGTTCGCCGTCTCGGACACGCGGGTCTCGCTGTTCGGTGAGGAGCGCGAATCGACCCAGCAGCGTCTGGACATCGAGTTCGAGCACCCCGAGTTGACCGAGGAAGAGCGGGAGCTGGTCGACGCCGAGAGCAAGGCGCTCGAGGAGGCGCTGTCGACCCACTCCCGCGTGGTCGTCGTCCCGTATGCGAGCAACCCGTTCGCGCTCCACAGCGTCGACTGGGGTGAGGCGACGTTGGGAAGCGACGGCTACCTCACCTTCGCGTCGATGGAATCGCTGCTCGAAGTAGGCGCGGGCTCCCTGGTGGATGTGGACCTGACGGACGAGTCGTTCTCCGACGGGCCGATCCCGCGCCCGGATCTGGGGGTGAAGGGCGACGAGGCGGACGGAGAGGCTGATGGACGACAGTGACACCTTCTTCTCTCTTCTTGGAACAGCCGACCGTCCCGATCTCGACGCCGTCGCTGACGCGTTCGACCCAGCTCGTCTGACCCAGGCGCGTTTCGCGGCCGGCTTGTCGAAGGCGAAGCTCGCCGAGCTAGTCGGAGTCACGCCTGCGGCGATCGGCCAGTACGAGTCGCGAGTGGTAACGCCGCGCCGCGACCTGCTGCCGGTGCTTGCGCGCGAGCTCGATGTTCCGGTGGACTACTTCGCCACGGGTCGACCGATCGGCCGCGTCGACGGCTCGGAGGCGCATTTCCGGAGCCTGCGCTCGACCACCGCGCGGGATCGATCCAAGGCGATTGCATTCATTGAACAGGTCTGGGAGCTGACGTTCGCGCTAGAGAAGAAGGTCCGGTTCCCAGATGTCGACTTGCCGGTGGTGGATCGGCAGCAAGCGGATCCCGCTTCCGCGGCGCAGGCGCTTCGCGAGCATTGGGGCCTGGGCGTGAAGCCGGTCAAGCATCTGGTCGCGCTGACGGAATCGCACGGGATCGTCGTGAGCCTGCTGACGTTGGCGAACGCCGACGTAGCCCGAGTCGGCGCGTTCTCGACGTCTCGCTTGGCTCGCCCGGTCATCGTGGTGACGCCCGAGCGTGCGAAGTCGGTGTTCGTCTATCGGTTCACGGTCGCCCACGAGCTGGGGCACCTGCTCCTGCACGGCGAGGCCGTTCCAGGTGACCAGCAGCAGGAGCGAGAAGCCGATCAATTCGCTGCTGAGTTCCTGACTCCACGTTCCCAGATTGTGAACTTGCTGCCGCGGACCGTGAACCTTTCGCGGCTCGATGAGCTCTCGCGGCATTGGGGTGTGTCGGTGGATTCGCTGCTGCTACGGATGAAGGAGACCGGTACGGTCTCCGACGCTTCGATCCGTCGGGGCTACCAGAAGCTGAACCAGCTGCGCAGCTCCTCACTGGACGCGCCCGAGCCGGTGAACGCATATCCGGGTGAGGTGCCGTCGATGTTGGCCGAGGCTGCCCGGCTTGCCGATCAAATCGGCTTCGCGCAGATAGACCTCGCCCGCGAGCTGCGATGGCACCCGGCACGTGTGCGCGAAGTCCTGGGTGTCGACGATCCCAGGCCGACATTGAAGCTGGTCACCGATCCCTCACCCGAATAGGGCTGGAATGGTGTCGTCGAGGTCGAGGATTAGCGCGCAGATGACGGCCCTCCGGAAAGGCAACGACGTCGCCCAGCGGCGATGGGATTCGGCAGCCGCGAGACGGAGGATTAGGGATGAGCCGATCAAGTTCGAAGACCCGGCGAGCTGCTCGGGCAGCGGGCGTGACTGCTCGTAGCGCCCAGAGTTCCGGCATCGTCAAGTGCTACGTCGAGCGGTTCGAGAACGCGGTCGGCGCACCGGACCTCCGCCTTCGCGAGAAGTCAACCAAGCGGCTCGTGCGCGTTCTGACGGACAACCAGATGTTCAGGTCATTCGCGCCGCTGTCGAACCTTCTGCAGGACTGCTACGCGCATGGAGGCGGCCTCGTTGAGCCACGGAGTCGCGCGGAGTACGTCGCCATCTCCGCGCCGATTGTGAAACAAGGCGCTCACGAGATAGCTGTCGCGTTCGAGGGCTTCTCGGTTAAGGTCCACATCGTGACGGCGGACGTCGCATCTCCTCCGACGTCCGTGTGGGCCTACATCGAGGAGTACCCGGTCGATGGCGGGGGCCTTGGTCTGCGTCTTCGCCAGAAGGTCACCGGCCGGAAGGTCGAGATGTACGGCAGGGACCAGGATCACTTGCTCACATTCCTCAGCAGCCCGCAATTCACAGGTGCTGACTCGCACATGCCGAACGTCTACCAGAAGGACGGCTTCGACCATTCGATGCTGATGATGGCGTGCGTGCTGGCGCTGCTGGCCGCCACCATCGTGCTGCTCGCCCCGGCGCTGCTGGCCCGCCTGGGCACCGTCCTCGCCCTGCTACGCCTGCACGGGCGGAATGTGCTCACCGCGTTACCGCACCCCCGACCACCTTCCCTCATCGTCCTGTCGATCAGTCGAACCTGATTCCCCGCCCTCCCGTCGCCGCTGTGCCGGGAGATGCTGCGCCGTGCCCGCATACGGCACGGGAATCAACTCACCATTCGACTGACTAGACAAGGACACCCACCCATGCGTTTCCGCATTCTCGCGCTGAGCACCGGCGCGCTCGCCGCTGCGCTCGTGCTCGCCGGCTGCGCGCCCACCGACGGATCCATGCCCGGCATGGACCACGGCCCCGGCGGCATGACCAGCAGCACCCCCGCCCCCTCCGAGCAGGCATCGTTCAACTCCGCTGACGAGATGTTCGTCACGATGATGATCCCGCACCACGAACAGGCCATCGAGATGGCCGATCAGATCCTGGCCAAGGACGGCATCGACGAGCGGGTCGTGACCCTCGCCGAGCAGATCAAAGCCGCCCAAGGCCCCGAGATCCAGACCATGAAGGGCTGGCTCGAGGACTGGGGAATCCCCTACGACGACTCCATGTCCGACATGGGCGGGATGGGCGGGACGGGCGGCATGGACCACGGCGACGGGATGATGTCCGACGACGACATGGCCGCCCTGGACGCCGCCACCGGGGTCGAGGCGACCCGGCTGTTCCTCGAGGGCATGGTCGGCCACCACCAGGGCGCCGTCACCATGGCCAGATGGTGCTGAACAACGGCGAGTACCCGGACGTGGCCGCGCTCGCCCAGCAGATCATCGACGGACAGACCGCCGAGATCACCACCATGCAGGACATCCTCGCCACCCTCTGACCCGAACCCCTCGGGCGGGGCCGACCACCCCTCACCTGGCCCCGCCCGAGGCCCGGCGCATCCGTCCTGACCGACAGCGCCGGCCCGTCGAAAGGCCCATCATGACTTCCCGGACTCTGGCCGCGTCCTTCGTGGGCCATCATCCTCGCCCTGATCATCCTGTCCGCGGCGACCATCCTCTTCATCCAGGCGATCGCATGAGCAGCAACGCCACCACGATCACGGCCGCTGCCGTCGCCGCTGCCGCGGGCCTGCTGCTGACCGGCTGCACCTCCACGCCGACCGCCATTTCGGCACCCGCCCCGGACACGGGTCTCGGTCATGTGCACGGCATCGTCGACCTCGGCGGGAGCACCGTGCTGCTGGGCACCCACATCGGCCTCTACACCCTCACCGACACCGGCGACATCTCCGGCCCCCTGGGAGGCGCGGACTTCGACGCGATGGGCCTGACCGCCGACGGCGACGTCCTTTACGCCTCCGGGCACCCCGGACCGAACACCCCGGCGGAGCTCGGCGAGCACAACCTGGGACTCATCCGAAGCACCGACGCCGGGACCACCTGGGAGCCGGTCGCGTTTACCGGGCAGGAGGACTTCCACGTCCTCACCGCCGGAGACCGTGCGATCCACGGGATCGGGTCCAGCTCGATCACCATCCGCACCAGCACCGACGGCGGGACCACCTGGATCGACGGCGCCGAGCTCCCCGCCGCCGACCTGACCGTCACCACCGACGGCACCCTCTACGCCGCGACGCGGCAGGGCCTGCAGGAGAGCCGGGATGCGGGCGCCACCTTCGACCTCGTCGCGGATGCGCCGCCGCTCTACCTGGTGGAGGCGGACTCCACAGGCGGGCTGGTCGGCGTCGACACCGACGGCACCCTCTGGCGACTCACCGGCACCGGATCCTGGGACAGCGTCGGTGCCGCCACGGGCACCGTCCAGGCGCTCGGGAACGCAGATGGGGCGGTCGTGCTCGTCGACGACCGCGGCGTCGTCTGGATCCACGGCACCGAGACCACCGTCGTCCTCCCGACAGGGACCGCACAATGACCGCTAGCCCCGGTAGTTCACGGGGA
>NZ_JAALED010000089.1:0-11788 GCF_014145155.1 Dietzia sp. B19
GCTCGTCGTCGCCCCCCGGCCTGTCCGGCCACGCCACCACGTGTGGGGTCCCGGCGGGGACCACCTGGTCGCATCCCGGGCAACGGTAGTCCTTACCGGCGCGCGATCCGGGGACGCGCCGGACGTGGTAGTCATCCGGGTCACCCGACGGGCCGGATTCGAGCGCACCGCCACCCGGCCCCTCCCGCCGGGGCGCCGGACGGCCCGTCCCCGCGCGTCTGTGACGTCTCGGCACCCGGTCCCCGCCCTCAGAACAGCCGCAGGTCCGTCGACTCGATCCCACGGAGAGAGTCGTAGTCGAGGGTCACGCACCGGATGCCGCGGTCCTCGGCGAGGGTCCGGGCCTGCGGCTTGATCACCTGGGCGGCGAACACCCCGCTGACCGGAGACAACAGCGGGTCGCGATTGAGCAGTTCCAGATACCGCGTGAGTTGCTCCACGCCGTCGATCTCGCCTCGACGCTTGATCTCGACCGCCACGGTGACGCCGTCGGCGTCCCGCCCCAGGATGTCGACCGGACCGATCGCGGTCATGTACTCGCGGCGGACCAGGCTGTATCCCGGCCCCAGGGTCTCGATGTGTTCGGCCAGCAACTCCTGGAGATGAGCCTCGACACCGTCCTTCACCAGCCCGGGGTCCACACCGAGCTCGTGCCGGGAGTCGTGGTGGACCTCGGAGAGCGTGATCCGGAGCTGTTCGCCGGCCTTGTTCTCGACAACCCAGAGTTGGTGTCCGGGGTCATCCGGGTGCTCCTGCTCGACCAACGAACAGGGTGGCGTCATCCAGTTGAGCGGCTTGTACGCGCGGTCGTCGGCGTGCACGCTGACGGACCCGTCCGCCTTGACCAGCAGCAGCCTGGGTGCCATGGGCAGGTGGGCCGTCAGACGGCCGACGTAGTCGACCTGACAGGTGGCGACGACGAGACGCACGGTTCCTCCTGGAATCGGGATGTGCCGGACGGCCCTCAGGGCCCTGTAGGGCTGTCAGCGCCGACGGCGGGCCGGAGAGCGGACCTGATCGGTCGAGCAGGCCTCCACCCACGCCAGCAGTGCGGTCAGCTCGGCGGGCCCCACGCAGATCTCGCCCTCCCTGATCCCACCCCTGCGATCGTGGCCGGAGAAGGACACGATGAGCTCCCCCGACTCGGCGACGTCGAGTTCGTGCCCCGTCGGCTGACGGCGGGGCCCCAACTCGAGGCTTCTGCGGTCGAGACGGACGTCAGCCCCGAACCTCACGCTCAACAACCGGTAGAACGCCAGGTCGGTGTCGGAGTAGCGGACGGCTCCGTGACGCCACGCGTCTCCCCCGTCCCGTTTGACCAGGACCGAGGTGGAGTCCCTGCGCACGACCACCAGTCGATAGACGACGGCCGCGACCACCGGGGCGAGGACGAGCAGCACGACGACACCGAGAATGATCCCGGTGATCGCCATCTGCTCAACCCCTTCCGGTGGCCGCGGCCGTCAGGTCACGGGCGGACCGTTCCGTACTGCTAGGCGCCGGCCTTCTCGACCGCGCGGAGCCGACCGCGTGCGGCTGCGGCAGCCGCCTGGTCGTCGCCTGCCTCGGACAGCGCGCGCTCGGCCTCGCCGCGGTCGATGGACTCCGACCACTCCGCGGTCTCGCCGAGGATGCTGACCTTGTTCGCCGTCACGGAGAGGAACCCGCCCTGCACCGCGGCGACCTTCTTGCCCTCGTCCGTGTAGACCGTCACGGTGCCACCGGCGTCCAGCTCGCCGAGCAACGGCTCGTGCCCGGACTGGATTCCGATCTCGCCCTCGGTGGTCTTGGCGACCACCATGGTGGCGGTACCGGACCAGAAACGACGCTCGACCGTGACGAACTCGACCTCGATGTCAGCCATGGTCAGCGGTCACTTCCCCGAGAGCTTCTTGGCGGCCGCCTCGACGTCGTCCAGACCGCCGATACCGTTGAACGCCTGCTCCGGGAGGTGGTCCAGCTCGCCCTTGCACAGCTTGTCGAAGGCCTCGATGGTGTCCGACAGCGGGACGACCGAGCCGACCTGGCCGGTGAACTTCTCGGCGACCAGGAAGTTCTGGCCGAGGAAGCGCTCGAGGCGACGGGCACGCTGAACGGTGACCTTGTCCTCCTCGGAGAGCTCGTCCATACCGAGGATGGCGATGATGTCCTGCAGCTCCTTGTACTTCTGCAGGATCTGGATGACCTGCTGCGCCACCCGGTAGTGCTCCTCCCCGACGATGCCCGGCTCGAGAATCCGGGAGGTCGAGGTGAGCGGGTCCACCGCGGGGTAGATGCCCTTCGACGCGATCGAGCGGGACAGCTCCGTGGTGGCGTCGAGGTGCGCGAACGTGGTGGCCGGCGCCGGGTCGGTGTAGTCGTCGGCGGGGACGTAGATCGCCTGGAGCGAGGTGATGGATCGACCCCGCGTCGAGGTGATCCGCTCCTGCAGCATGCCCATCTCGTCCGCGAGGGTCGGCTGGTAACCGACGGCGGACGGCATGCGACCGAGAAGGGTCGAGACCTCGGAACCCGCCTGCGTGAAGCGGAAGATATTGTCCACGAACAGCAGGACGTCCTGGCCCTGCACGTCACGGAAGTACTCGGCCATGGTCAGAGCCGAGAGCGCGACGCGCATACGCGTCCCCGGCGGCTCGTCCATCTGGCCGAACACCAGGGCCGTGTCCTGGAGGACGCCCATCTCCTCCATCTCGAGGAACAGGTCCGTGCCCTCGCGGGTGCGCTCGCCGACGCCGGCGAACACCGACGTACCGGAGAACTCGCGGGCGATACGGGTGATCATCTCCTGGATCAGCACGGTCTTGCCGACACCGGCACCACCGAAGAGGCCGATCTTGCCACCCTTGACATACGGGGTGAGGAGGTCGATGACCTTCACACCGGTCTCGAGGATCTCGGTCTTGCCCTCGAGCTGGTCGAAGGCGGGCGGCTCGCGGTGGATACCCCACTGCTCGCCGTCCCGGCCGGTGCCGGGGGCGTCGAGGCAGTCGCCGAGGGCGTTGAAGACGTGGCCCTTGACGACGTCGCCGACGGGCACCGAGATCGGCTTGCCCGAGTCGACGACCTCCGCGCCGCGGACGAGTCCGTCGGTGGACTGCATGGAGATGCAGCGCACCATGTTGTCGCCGAGATGCTGGGCGACCTCGAAGGTGACCGTCTTGGCGACGGCCTCGAGTGTGATCTCGGTGGTGAGTGCGTTGAAGAGGGCCGGGAGGGCGCCACGCGGGAATTCCACGTCGACGACCGCACCCAGGACGCGGGCGACCCGACCGGTGAGACCGGCCGTGCCCGTCGTGCTCTGATCGGTAACAGCTGTGGTCATTGCTTAGTCACTTCCTGCGCTAGCGGCGAGCGCACCAGCGCCACCGACAATCTCGCTGATTTCCTGGGTGATCTGTGCCTGGCGGGCCTGGTTGGCCTCGCGGCTCAGGCCTTCCACCAGTTCGGTCGCGTTGTCCGTCGCCGACTTCATTGCCGTGCGGCGAGCCGCCGACTCCGACGCCGCCGACTCGAGCAGTGACGCGAACGCCCTCGTCGACATGTACCTCGGGAGGAGGTTGTCGAGCAGAGTGTCCGCATCGGGCTCGAAGGTGACCTCCGGCTTGAACTCCGTCTCCGGCGAATCCATGTAGTCCTCGCCCAGATCCAGCTCCTCGATCTCGACGCGGGTCTCGATCGGGGCCAGTCGCCGCGCACGCGGGGTCTGCGTGAGCATCGACTTGAACTGGGTGTAGACGATGTGGACCTCGTCGACGCCCTTGCGGGTGGTGTCCCCGGGATAGTCGCTCCCGAGGAACTCCGTCGCGTCGAACGTCTCCGCGCCGCCGGCCGCGAAGGCGGCGGACAGGAGCTGGAAGGCCGGACGGGCCTCCTGGTAGTCGGGCTTCTGGGAGTGTCCCTGCCACGAACCGGCGAGTTCCACCTCGCGGAACGTGTAGTACACGATGCCCTTGTTGCCCAGCACGTAGATGTCGACCTCGCGGCCGGCGTCCTCGAGGAACGCGATGAGCTCGGCGGCCTCCTTGAGGACGTTGTGGTTGTAGCCACCACACATCCCGCGGTCCGAGGTCACCACGAGCACGGCGGAACGCCTGGCGTCCTCCGGCTCGTTGAGCATCCGGTGCTGGACCGACGACGCACTGGCGAGGTCGGTCAGGATGGCGGTGATCTGATCGGCGAACGGCTGGGCCGCCGCGACCCTCGCCTGGGCCTTGGAGATCTGCGAGGTGGCGATCAGCTCCTGGGCCTTGGTGATCTTCTTGGTCGAATTGACCGACTTGATCCGGTCGCGCAGTTCACGCATGTTCGCCATTGCGTCAGATCACTCTCCTCTCGGCCTTGACTCGGATGGCTGTCATCGCAGGCCTCAGGCCTTCTTCTTCTTGGTGACCGTCAGCGTCTCACGGTCGATCTCGTCCTCCGAGAGCGCCTCGGCCTCGGGCTCGTTGACCACCCGCGAACCGTCGGAGGCGACGAAGCCCTCCTTGAACTCGTTGGTCTTGGCCTCGAGCGTCGCCTTGGACTCGTCGGAGAGCGCCGCCCCGCCGTCGATCTGGCTGTAGACGTCGGCAGCGGAGTGCCGCAGGCTCTCGAGCAGCTCGCCCTCGAACCGACGGACGTCCTCGACGGGCACGGTGTCGTAGAAGCCCTCGCCGGCGAGGTAGATCGAGACGATCTGGTCCTCCACGGCGACCGGCGAGTTCTGGTCCTGCTTGAGGATCTCCACCAGACGCTGCCCGCGCTCGAGCTGGGCCTTGGACGCCGCGTCCAGGTCGGAGGCGAAGGTCGCGAAGGACTCGAGGTCGCGGTACGCGGCCAGATCGAGACGCAGCGAACCGGAGACCTTCTTCATGCCCTTGGTCTGGGCGGCGCCGCCGACTCGCGAAACGGAGATACCGACGTTGACCGCCGGGCGCACACCGCGGTTGAACAGATCGGACTCGAGGAAGACCTGGCCGTCGGTGATGGAGATGACGTTGGTCGGGATGAACGCCGAGACGTCGTTGGCCTTGGTCTCGATGATCGGCAGGCCGGTCAGGGAGCCGCCGCCCATCTCGTCGGAGAGCTTGGCACAGCGCTCGAGCAGCCGGGAGTGCAGGTAGAAGACGTCACCCGGGTAGGCCTCACGACCCGGCGGGCGGCGCAGCAGCAGCGAGATCGCACGGTAGGCGTCGGCCTGCTTGGACAGGTCGTCGAACACGACCAGGACGTGGGCGCCCTCGTACATCCAGTGCTGACCGATGGCCGAGCCGGTGAACGGCGCGAGCCACTTGAAGCCGGCCGAGTCGGAGGCCGGGGCCGCCACGATGGTGGTGTACTCCATCGCGCCGTGCTCCTCGAGCGTCGCCTTGACGCCCGCGATGGTGGAGCCCTTCTGCCCGATGGCGACGTAGATGCACCGGAGCTGCTTGCTCTTGTCGCCGGACTCCCAGTTGGCCTTCTGGTTGAGGATGGCGTCGATGCAGACCGCGGTCTTGCCGGTCTTGCGGTCACCGATGATCAGCTGGCGCTGGCCGCGGCCGATCGGCGTCATGGCGTCGATGGCCTTGATGCCGGTCTGCATCGGCTCCTCGACGGGCTGACGCTCGAGCACGGACGGTGCCTGCAGCTCGAGGGCGCGGGTACCGGCCGACTCGATGTCGCCGAGGCCGTCGATGGGCTTGCCGAGCGGGTTGACGACGCGGCCGAGGAAGCCGTCGCCGACGGGGACGGAGAGGACGTTCCCGGTGCGGCGCACCTCCTGGCCCTGGGCGATCTCGTCGAAGTTACCGAGGATGACCGCACCGATCTCGCGGTCCTCGAGGTTCAGTGCGACACCGAGGATCCCGCCGGGGAACTCCAGCAGCTCGTTGGCCATCGCCGAAGGGAGTCCGCTGATGTGCGCGATGCCGTCACCGGTGTCGACGACGACGCCGACCTCCTCCTTCGTCGCGTCGGTCGAAACGGTCGAGGTGTAATTCGCAATCGCGCTGCGGATCTCTTCGGAGGAGATCGTCAACTCCGCCATGTCATTCCTGCTCTCAAAGTCGGGATGTGCTTTATGGGTGTGTACCTGAGCCGCCACCGCTGGAACACGGCCGAGTCGCAGCTCGTCTTGTGCCGGACCGGCCGGTCAGCGGAGGGAACGACGCATCGCGTCGAGCCGTCCTGCCACGCTACCGTCGATGATCTCGTCGCCGACGCGGACGACAACGCCGCCCAGAAGTGCCTGATCGACGTCGTTGTGGATGGCGATCTCCCGCCCGTACAGCGTGGCCAGGCGAGCCCGGAGCTCATCCGACTGCTGCTTGGTCAACGGCTCGGCGCTGGTCACCACCGCCACGGAGCGCCCGCGCAGCTCCGCGGCCTGGGTCGAGATCTCCATGATGTCGTCCGCGGGCATGCCGGACGGGCGGTCCACCGCCTGCGAGGCGAGAGCCTCGGTCACCGCGGTGACCTTGCCGTACAGGACCTCCGCGAGAAGCCCCCGCTTGGCTCCCGCCTCCGCGGTCCGGTCAGCGAGGAGCTGCTCTAACTGCGGATCCCCGGCGACGATGCGGCCGAGCCTGAACAGCTCGTCCTCGACGGCCTGGAGCTGGCCCTGCTGGTCCGCCGAACGCAGGAGCGCCTCCCGGCCGAGCCGGATCAGGCCTTCCCGCAACTCACGCGGGTTGGACCAGTCACGGGACACCGCAGCGAGGAGCAGATCGAGGGTGGTCTGGTCGACCTTCCACCCGAACACCCCACGGACCAGGTCCTGTCGGGCCTCCACCGGGGCCGCGGTGTCGGCCACGGACACCCGGAGGGCGCGGTTGTCCTCGAGGACGCGCACGACCTCGAAGAGTTCCTGGCCCACCTTCGCGCCGGTCGCTCCCCCGGACGGGTTCGCCGCCAGGGTCTGCTCCAGTTCGTCCCGGGTCTGGTCGAGCGCTTCGCGACTCGCTGCGTGCATCGGCTCCACTTCCCTTAGTTCTTGCCCGCGCCGGGGACCCGGTCGAGGTCTGCCAGAAAGCGATCGATGGTGCCCGAACGCCGGACCGGATCCGACAGCTGCTCACCCATGAGCCGCTCCGCGAGATCCACGGACTGACGACCCAGGTCACTGCGGAGCTCCGCGATGATCTGCTGGCGCTGCGCGGCGAGCTGCTGGTTGCCCGCGGCGACGATGCGGTCGCTCTCCGCCTGCGCCTCGGACTTCATGTCCGCGAGGATCTGCTGACCCTGGGCACGCGCGTCGTCGCGGATCTTGGCCGCTTCGCTGCGCGCCTCGGCGAGCTGGGCCTTGTACTTGGCCAGCTCCTCCTTCGCCTCGGCCTGGGTCTGCTCGGCACGACGCAGACCGCCTTCGATGCGCTCGGAACGCTCGTCGAGAACCTGCTGGAACTTCGGGAGGATGAACTTCCAGAAGAGCCACAGGATGACTGCGAGCGGGATGAGCGACCAGACGATGTCATACAGCGGAGGAATCAGCGGGTTGGGGCTGTCCTCCAGGGGGAGTGATTCTCCACCCTCGGCCGCCAAGATGGCGATGACGTTGTTCATGGTGCGTCCCTACGAGGTCGGTGGTCGTCGATCAGAACAGGAAGCCGGCGACGATACCGATCAGGGCGAGCGCCTCGGTGAAGGCGATGCCGAGGAACATCGTGGTACGGAGGGTGCCGGCCATCTCGGGCTGACGTGCCATTCCCTCGACGGTCTTGCCGACGAGGATGCCGATGCCGATACCGGGGCCGATGGCGGCGAGGCCGTAGCCGATCGCGCCGTAGCCCCTCACGGTCGACTCGGTGGCCTGGGCGAGAGTGACGATGTCCATGGGGTTTCCCTTTCAGATGGCCGGCGCGGGCTTTCCCGCTCCGGTCGGACGTGAATTGTCGGGTTGACGGGTGGTCGTGTCAGGCCTGACGGCCCGGGTTCTAGTGGCTCTCCGCGTGGAGCGCGAGGTCGATGTACACCGAGACCAGCAGCGCGAAGATGTACGCCTGGAGGAACAGCACCAACAGCTTGAACAGCGTGAAGGCGACCGACAGCAGCGAGGTGCCCACCGCCAGCAGCGTCCAGCCGTTGAACTGCCAGAAGAAGAAGTTCGTGGCGCTGAACAGCAGGACGATGATCAGGTGCCCCGCCAACATGTTGGCCATGAGACGGATGGTCAGCGTGGCCGGGCGGAGGATGAACGTCGACACCAATTCGATCGGGACGACCAGAATGTGCAGAGCCGGAGGAAGCCCCGGGATCACCACGCTCGCCTTGATGAACTTCGCGAACCCGTATCTCTTGGAACCGGCGTAGATGAAGGTCAGGTAGCCCAGCAGCGCGAGCATCAGCGGGAAGCCGATCCTGGCGTTCGGCGAGATGTTGAGTCCCGGGATGATCGTGGGCAGGTTCATCGCGAACACCGCGAAGAAGATCGTCGCGATGATCGGCAGGAAACGGCGTCCCTGCTCCTTCCCCAGGATCTCCTCCGCGATATGGACCCGGACGAAGTCCAGGCAGATCTCGGCGAAGTTCTGGACCCCGCGGGGGACCAACCTGGGGTTCCGCATGGCGAGCATGAAGAAGCCCAGGAGGACCACGGTCATGAGCAGACGGATGATCATGAGCCGGTCCAGCACGAACGCGTCACCGGCGAATCCGGTCAGCCACTGATCGGCAGGGAAGAACTCGTAGTCAATGTTCGGGGGGTGAAACTCGCCCTTGAAGGCCAGAAGCGTGGTACTCAGTGTGTTCTCCCCTGGTCGTGTTGGGCGACGTACGCCCGAGCGCGTTCGGTACGAGTGGCCCGGTGTTCGCGGCCGAGTTGGGATTCCGCGCGACCGCCTCGGGCCGTGGTGCAGCCCGGTGACGTGCTCGTCTCACCGCAGATGAGGATAACACCCTGGTCTCGGGCCGGTGTCACAGGGGGACCCGTCAGCCGGCATCGGGTTCCACGTACGGAGCCCGGGTCTTGAGGACCGCCCACGTCTCCCCCGCCAGGACCACGATCAGAGCGGCGATGACGGTCACGGCGAAGGCGGGCCGCGAGTAGAAGTCGAATCGGGAGAGCGCCGCCACGACCCCCATGGCGGCGAGGAGTTTGACCAGCCAGGTCCCCAGGACGACGGCCGCGGTCGTCTGGGGCGCCGAGTGGGCCGTGGCGATGACCACGATCGCAGTGGTGAGCACGAACGCGCCGCCCACCGCGGCGCCCATCAGCGCACCCCACAGCCCGGGGGTCCCGTCGACGGCGGTCCATGCCGCCGCGCTGATCACGGTGAGCACGACGAGCGCCACCGCGCCGAGCCGCACCGCCTTGCGGAGGCCGGCTGTGTGTGGGCTTTCGGCGGGCTGCGCGGGTGTCGCGGGGATGTCCGTCATGGCGAGCAGCCTAGCGGGGACCGATCGGCCCGTTCGTGTCGCGCTCACCCCTCGAACTCCTCAGGCGCGGGACCAGGGTGGCGGCGAGGACCGCGATGAGTCCGGCGGCCGCGAGCGGGACGATCACCTCGGTGGGGAGCATCGTCGCCCCGACCGCACCGAACGCGATGAGGGAGACCCATGCGTAGATGACCAGAGCGACCCGCCGATGGGAGTGACCGAGGTCGAGCAGGCGGTGATGCAGGTGCATCTTGTCGGGGGCGAACGGACTGCGGCCGGCGCCGACCCGGCGGATCACCGCCAGGACGAGGTCGAGCATCGGAACGAACATGGCGGCCGCGACCACGATCATCGGCGAGAGCAGGACGATCATCTCCTGCGGCCCGTACAGGCTCTGTGAGATCTTCCCGGACGCGCTGGTGGAGGCCGCGGCGAGGACGAGGCCGATCAGCATCGAACCCGAATCGCCCATGAAGATCCGGGCGGGTTGGAAGTTGTGGGGCAGGAAACCCAGCAACGCCCCGGCCAGGACCGCGGTGACGAGTGCCGGGGGGTACGCCCCGACGGTGCCGCCCTGGTCGAGCATGATCCCGACGGAGAACACACAGATCGCCATGGCCGCGATGGCGCCGAGCCCGGCGGCGAGGCCGTCCAGGCCGTCGACGAAGTTCATCGCGTTGACGATCGTCAGGGTGAAGACCACCGTGAGCAACCCCGCCTGGAGTTGGTCCAGGACGAGGATGTTGCCGTCCCCGAACGGGATGTACACCAACGTCCACGAGACGCCCATGGCCACCAGGACGCCGGCCGCTGCCGCCTGACCGGCGAGCTTGGTCACCGCTCCGAGACCGAGGATGTCGTCGACGATCCCCACCAGCACGATCACCCCGCCCGCGATGATCGTCGCCTCCACGTCCGGGGCGAACGGCGGGAACGCCCGGTTGAGAGCCGGGAGCTGCGCGGCCAGGTAGACCGCGACCAGCATCCCGGTGAAGATGCCGACCCCGCCGAGGCGGGGCGTCGGCACGACGTGCACGTCCCGGTCGCGGGGATAGGCCAGGCCCCCGATCGCCGGCGCCACTCCCCTGACCAGACCCGTGACGACGAAGGTGACCAGGCCGGCCGTCACCGCGATGAGCAGGAGCTCGCGGAACGGCACCCCTATTCCCACGGTCAGACCACCCGGTCAGCCACGCAGGGCCGCGGGGTCGGTCCCCAGGACCTCCCCGACACGCTCCGCGCTCACGGCCCCCTCCCGGACGATCCGGGGGGCGGGTCCGGTGAGGTCGACGATCGTCGAGGGCTCCCCCACCGCGCAGGGGCCGCCGTCCAGGTAGACCGCGACCGAGTCGCCGAGTTGGTCACGCGCCTGCGCGACCGTCGTGGCCGGGGGTTGACCTGAGACGTTGGCGCTGGAGACGGCGAGGGGGCCGACCTCCCGCAGGAGCTCTATCGCGACCGGGTGCAGCGGCATCCGGAGCATCACGGTGCCCTGGGTGTGCCCGAGATTCCAGTTCAGTGACGGCGCCTGGTGCACGATCAGGCTCAGACCTCCGGGCCAGAAGGCGCGGATGAGGTCGCGCGCGGTCGCCGAAGTACTCACGACCAGGCCGTCGATGGTCTCCCAGGATCCCACCAGGACGGGGACGGGCATGTCCGGGCCGCGACGCTTGGCCGAGAGCAGGAGGGTGACGGCGTCCGGGTCGAAGGCGTCGGCGGCGATGCCGTAGAGCGTGTCCGTGGGGGTCACGACGAGCCGACCGGCACGTAGTGCGCCGGCCGCGGAACTGAGGCCGACCTCCCGACCGGTGTCCTCGGTGCAGTCGTAGGTGATGGTCACCGGGTGATCCCCTTCCGGGCTCTCGGGTCGACCTCGTCGTCGTCGTGATGATCGCCGCCTGGACGGTCGAGTCTCGTCGCGGTGACGAAGCGCGGGCGTCCGGCGAGGTCGGTGTGCTGCTCCACGGTACCGAAGCATCCCTGTGCCCAGACCACCGCCGCGACCTCGGCGCCGGTCGTGTCGTCGTGCTCCACCGCCAGGTGCCCACCCGGCACCAGGAGGCCGGCCGCGACGCCGACGAGCGGCGTGATGACGGCGAGGCCGTCATCTCCCCCGAACAGTGCGGTCGACGGCTCGTGCCCGAGCACGTCCACCGGGAGCTCGTCGGACCGTGGGATGTACGGCGGGTTGGACACCACCGCGTCGACCCTGCCCGACAGGCCCGCCAGGACGTCGGGGTCCGTGGCGTCACCCGCGTGGACCACCACCGGGGTGTCCCCCGCCGCAACCCGCTCGGCGGCGTTGCGCCGGAGCCACCCGAGCGCGCTCTCGTGAAGTTCGACTGCGTGGACCTGCGCGTCGGGCCTGGCGTGGGCGATCTCGAGGGCCAGCGTGCCGCTACCGGCGCAGAGGTCCACGACGACCGGGCCCGGTCCGACGCCCGGAGGCCGGAGG
>NZ_JAALED010000090.1:0-4254 GCF_014145155.1 Dietzia sp. B19
GAACACGGGTCGACGACGAGGTCCGCGCCGAGATCACCCGGCATGCCGTCCATGGGCAGGGTGCGGCACCCGCCCCCGATGGTGTCCTCGGCCTCGAGAACCACGACGCGACGGCCCGCGCGGGCGCACAGGAGTGCCGCGGCGAGGCCGTTCGGCCCCGACCCCACCACCACCACGTCGGCCCGCACCGGCGCGGAGGACCTCACTCGAACACCGCCAGGCCGTAGGTCCGGCGCAGTTCCTCCAACACCTTCTCCTGGGCCACGGCCTGCTCCGCCAGATCCAGGAGGACGCGTCGGGTGCCGGGTCCGCCCACCTCGTCGTCGTCGCCCCGTGAGGGCTGGTCGGCGACCCACGAGTCCGCGAGCAGTTCCCACATGGAGCGCTTGGCCACCACGAGGGTGCGTAGCGCCTCCAGCAGCGCGAGCCGCGCCAGCGGATCGCTCAGCACCGGCCCCACCGGAAGCACGGAGAACGAGAGACCGGTCGACAGTCGCAGCAGTCGCCGGCCCGGGGTCCCGATGGGGGTCAGCCGGGCCAGCAGCGCGGCGGCGGTGTCGATCTCCTGCTCGAACTGGGCGCGCAGGGGCTCCAGGCGGGTCTTGTCGGTCTCGTCGACGGCGCGGATGCAGTGGTCCAGGAGGCTGCGACCCACCGCCGCCCCGTAGAGGTGTGCCCGGAGATAGGAGGCGACCGCGGTCGAGCCGCGCGCGGGGGCGAGGACGGGCATCCAGGGGCTGGGCAGGCGGACCGGGAAACCGGTCGACCGGGGCGGGCGCAACATAGGTGATCCGTTCGTCGGACGTCGGTCGGGGCCTGCGGTGACATCAGCCACGGTAGGCGTCCCGGGCCACCCCGGCCACTGGTCCTCGGCGGTGTGCGGTGGCCTAGACTGGGTGTGCCCAAATTGACACCGAGGAGATCCCACTGTGACAGCATCCGGACGTCCCGTCGTCCTCATCGCCGACAAGCTCGCCCAGTCGACCGTCGACGCGCTCGGCGACGCCGTGGAGGTCCGCTGGGTCGACGGCCCGGATCGTCCCAAGCTCCTCGAGGCCGTCGCCGATGCGGACGCGATCCTCGTCCGCTCCGCCACGACCGTCGACGCCGAGGTGATGGCCGCCGCCCCGAAGCTCAAGATCATCGGTCGCGCGGGTGTCGGCCTCGACAACGTGGAGATCCCCGCGGCGACCGAGCGCGGCGTCATGGTGGTCAACGCGCCCACCTCCAACATCCACTCGGCCGCCGAGCACGCCGTCGCCCTGCTCATGGCCGCCTGCCGCCAGATCCCGGCCGCCGACCGCACCCTGCGCGAGCACACCTGGAAGCGCAGCTCCTTCAACGGCGTCGAGTTGCTCGGCAAGACCGTCGGCGTGGTGGGCCTGGGTCGGATCGGTCAGCTCGTGGCACAACGTCTGGCGGCGTTCGAGACGAACCTCATCGCCTACGACCCCTACCTTCCCGCCGCCCGCGCGGCCCAGCTCGGGATCGAGCTCGTGGACATCGATGAGCTGGTCTCCCGCGCGGACATCATCACGATGCACCTGCCCAAGACCAAGGAGACGGCCGGCCTGCTCGACGCCGAGCGGCTGGCCCGGGCCAAGGACGGCGTCGTGATCGTCAACGCCGCCCGCGGCGGACTCATCGTCGAGGACGCGCTCGTCGAGGCCCTGAGGTCCGGCAAGGTGCGGTCCGCCGCCCTGGACGTGTTCGACACCGAGCCCTGCACCGACTCGCCGCTGTTCGACCTCGAGAACACCGTCGTCACGCCGCACCTGGGTGCCTCCACGAGCGAGGCGCAGGACCGGGCCGGCACCGACGTCGCGCGCAGCGTGCTGCTCGCCCTGCGCGGGGAGTTCGTCCCCGACGCCGTCAACGTCACCGGCGGCCCGGTCGGCGACGAGGTCGCTCCGTGGCTCGACCTCGTCCGGAAGCTCGGACTCATCGCCGGTCACCTGTGCCCGGGTGTGCCCACCACCGTGACCGTCGAGGTCGCGGGCGAACTGGCCGCCGAGCAGGTGGACGTGCTGGGTCTGGCCGCCCTGCGCGGGATGTTCTCCGCCATCACCGACGAGCCCGCCACCTTCGTCAACGTCGGCCAGATGGCCGAGCAGCGCGGTGTCACGCACTCGGTCGAGACCCGCAGCGAGTCGAAGTCCTACCGCAGTACGGTCACCGTCACCGCGGTGGCCGCGGATGGCGCGTCGGCCCATGTCACCGGCACGCTGGCCGGTCTGGACCAGGTGCAGAAGATCGTCCGGATCAACGAGCGCGGCTTCGACATGCGTGCCGAGGGTCAGAACCTGTTCGTCCACTACTCCGACCGCCCGGGCGTGCTCGGAAAGGTGGGCTCCATCCTCGGCGGGGAGGGCATCGACATCCAGGCCGCCGCGCTCAGCCAGGACGTCACCGGTGAAGGTGCCTCGCTGATCCTGCGGGTCGATCGTGCGGTCGCCGAACCGACCGTCGACCGGATCGTCTCCGAGCTCGACGCCACGGCGACCCAGATCTCCCTGGTCTGAGCGGGGGTCGGACATCATGAAGCTCGCAGTCATCCCCGGGGACGGTATCGGTGTCGAGGTGACGGCCGAGGCGATCCGGGTCCTGGACGCGCTCGTCCCGGGGGTCGAGAAGACCGAGTACGACCTGGGCGCGCGCCGGTATCTCCGCAACGGGGAGACCCTGACCGAGGCGGACATCGAGAGCCTCAAGGGTCACGATGCGATCCTGCTCGGGGCCATCGGCGATCCGCGATCGGTGCCCGCCGGGGTGCTCGAACGCGGGATGCTGCTCCCACTGCGGTTCGCGCTCGACCACCACGTCAACCTCCGCCCGTCGCGTTTGTACCCCGGTTCGGGTACCCCGCTCAAGGACCCGGGTGAGATCGACTTCGTCGTGGTCCGCGAGGGGACCGAGGGGCTCTACACCGGCAACGGTGGGGCGATCCGCGTGGGGACACCCCACGAGATCGGCACCGAGACCTCCGTCAACACCCGTTTCGGCGTCGAGCGCGTGGTGCGCGACGCGTTCGGCCGGGCGCGGTCCCGCCGAGGCAAACTGACGCTCGTCCACAAGACCAATGTGCTGGTCAACGCGGGTGGGCTCTGGCAGCGCACCGTCGACGAGGTGGCCCCGGAGTTCCCGGACGTCGCGGTCGACTACTGCCACATCGACGCCGCGACGATCTACATGGTCACCGAACCCTCGCGCTTCGACGTGATCGTCACCGACAACCTGTTCGGCGACATCATCACCGATCTCGCCGCCGCCGTCACCGGGGGCATCGGCACCGCCGCGTCGGGGAACATCGACGCCTCGGGAACCAACCCGTCCATGTTCGAACCGGTGCACGGTTCCGCCCCGGACATCGCAGGACAGGGCAAGGCCGACCCCACCGCGGCCATCCTGTCGGTGGCGCTGATGTTGAGGCACCTGGGCAGGGTCGCCGAGGCCGAGCGCGTGGAGGCCGCGGTCGAGGCGGACCTCGGGTCGCGTGGAGACCGTCCCGTGGTGACCTCCGAGGTCGGCGACCGGATCGTGTCGGCGGTCAGCGACTAGGAACCGGGCACCACCCCGCGGCCCGCGGGTGTGAATCGCGTGAAGCGGATCACACCGCGGGCCGTCGGCGTACAGAGTGGACCCATGGACGTCGAACTCGCCGAGGTGAGGGATTTCCTCGCCCGCTGCGCCCCCTTCGACGAGCTGCCCGGTGACCAGCTCGACCGGATCCCCGCGCGGCTCTCACAGCGGTACCACCGCCGGGGAACGGTGATCCTCGACGCCGGTGCCCGGAACGACACGCTGCACATCATCCGGTCAGGTGCCGTGGAGGTGTGCGACCCGGACGGCGTTCTGCTCGACGCCCGGGGCGAGGGAGACTGCTTCGGCTACTCGTCCCTGTCCCACAGCGGGCCCTCGCGCTACCGGATCGTGGCGGTGGCCGACACCCTGCTGCTCGAGATGCCGGCCGGGGTCCTGGACGACCTGGCCACCGAGCACCCTCATCTGCGGCGGTTCTTCGGCGAACGGAGCGACCGGATCCGCCAGGACCTCGCCTCGGCGCGGCTCGAGGCCGCGGGCGGGGACGCGCTGGGCACGCCGGTCGGGGAGTTGCTCGCCCGCGACGCGGTGACCACCGGCCCCGACACCACGATCCGCGACGCCGCGAGCCTGATGACCGAACGCCGCGTATCCGCGCTGCTCGTGGTGGAATCGGGCCGCGTGGTGGGGATCTTCACCGACCGGGACCTGCGA
>NZ_JAALED010000090.1:4429-14251 GCF_014145155.1 Dietzia sp. B19
TCCTCCAGATCGACCGCGGGGTCCACCACCTCCCGGTCTGCGAGGACGGCGTGCCCGTGGGGATGGTGACGAGCGGGGACCTGCTCCGACTGGCCCAGACCGACCCCGTGTACCTGGCAGCCCGCATCGCCCGCGCGCCCGACCCCGAGGGGGTCGCGCGCCTGGCGGCGAGGTTGCCCGCCCTGGTCGGCGAGTTCGTCCGCCGTGGCACCGCCCCCCAGGACATCGGTCGCGTCGTCACCGCCACCGCCGACGCCGCGACGCGACGGTTGATCTCACTCGCGGAGAGCGGCCTCGGACCGCCGCCCGTGGGGTACTGCTGGGTCGGCCTGGGTTCCCAGGCCAGAGGGGAGCTCGGCGTGGCGAGCGACCAGGACAACGCGCTCATCCTCGACGACGAGGCGGAGACGACACCGGATGCGGACCGGTACTTCGCCGCGTTGGCGCAGGAGGTGTGCGCCGGTCTCGACCGGGCCGGATTCCCGTTGTGTCCGGGCGACGTCATGGCCTCCAACCCGGCGTGGCGTCGCACGTGCAGGTCCTGGGAGCGCCAGGTGGGGGACTGGGTGCGGGCGCCGGGAGCGGACGCCGTCCTGCACTCCCAGGTGTTCCTGGACATCCGCCCGGTGCACGGGGACACCTCGCTGTTCATGCGGGTCCGTGACGAGATGCTCGCTCGCGCCGAGGGCAGTCGACGGTTCCAGGCCCACCTGGCGCGCATAGCGTGCGAATGGCAGCCGCCGCTGGGGTTCTTCCGTGGGTTGGTGGTGGCACGACGGGGTGAGTACCGCAACACCCTGGACCTCAAGGCCGGCGGGATCGCGCCCGTGGTGCAGATCGCGCGTGTGCACGCCCTCTCCGCGGGGCTGGACGAGGTGTCCACCCTCGGTCGGCTCGACGCCGCGGCCGGGGCCGGCGTCATCGCGCGCGCCGACGCGGAGGATCTCGGCGAGGCCTTCCGGTTCCTGCGTGGTCTGACCTACCGCCACCACGCGCGCCAGATCGCGGACGACGACCCTCAGGACAACCACATCGATCCGGGAACGCTGAGCTCCGCCGACCGTCACCGTCTCCGCGCCGCGTTCCGGATCATCGCCGGGGTGCAGGGCTCGCTCGCCCTGAAATACCGGGTCGGGCAGATGTGATGCGTGAGTGGTTCACCGGGTCCGGGCGACGTCGACGCACCGCACGACGGCTTCCCGACGGTCCGCTGCGGCGCTACCTCGAGACTCCGCCCCCGGAGCCGTCGACCCCACTGGCGGATCTGCAGTTGCTGGCGATGGACGTCGAGACCACTGGCCTCGATCCGCGCCGCGACAGGGTTCTGTCCGTGGGGCTGGTACCGGTGGACGGTGACCGGATCGTCCTCGGCGGCGCGCGGTCCCTGCTCCTGCGGGCCGAGGGTGCCGACGACGTGGAGGGAGTGGGCCAGAGCGCGACGCTGCACGGGATCACCGACGACACGGTCGCGACAGGGGTGAGCGTGGACGTCTTCCTGGACCGGGTCTTCGAGGCGTTGACCGGCCGGGTGCTCATCGCCCACTACAGTCGTATAGAAACCGATTTCCTCGGCGCTCTGTGCACCTCCGGGCACGGTGTGCGGCCGCCGTTCGTCCCCGTCGACACCCTCGAACTCCACCGCCGGGTGCTCGGCGCGGGCGTCGACAGTGGATTCGCCCCGGAGTCCTCCCCGGACGAACTCCGGCTGTGGAGCGCCAGGGAGCGGTACGGGCTCCCCCGCTACCGGGCGCACGATGCGCTGATCGACGCTCTCGCCTGCGCCGAGCTCTACCTGGCCCAGACCGCGGAGCTGCACGAGCGCGGGGTCACGACGCTCCGGGATCTGCGAACGGCATAGGATCGCGGGTATGCGTCTCGCCCGTATCGCCCACCCGCAGGGATTCGCCTTCGTCGAAGTCCGCGGTGATGTCACCGATCCCGCCACCCTCACCTGCGCGGAGATCGCCGAACACCCCTTCGGCACCCCCGAGTTCACCGGCCGCGAATGGCCGCTGGCCGACGTCCGTCTGCTCGCTCCGATCCTCGCCTCCAAGGTGTTGTGCGTCGGTAAGAACTACGCGGAGCACGCCGAGGAGATGGGGTCCGAGGCGCCCGCCGAGCCGCTGATCTTCCTGAAGCCCAACACCTCGGTGGTCGGCCCCGAGGCCGGGATCGCGTACCCGCCCAGTTCCGAGCGGGTGGACCACGAGGGTGAGCTCGCCGTGGTGATAGGTCAGCCCTGTCGCGACGTCTCGGCCGCCCGGGCCCACGAGGTGATCCTGGGGTACACCTGCGCCAACGACGTGACGGCGCGCGACCAGCAGCTCGCGGACGGTCAGTGGACCCGCGGGAAGGGGTACGACACCTTCTGCCCGCTGGGCCCCTGGATCGTCACCGACCTGGACCCCAACGGCCTCGACGTCCGCACCACGCTGCACCACCCGGACGGGTCCTCGGAGCTGCGCCAGGACGGCAACACCTCCCAGTTCATGCACACCGTCGGGGAGATCATCGAGTACGTCAGCAGGGTCATGACGCTGCTCCCGGGCGACGTCGTGCTGACGGGAACCCCGGCCGGCGTCGGCCCCATGCTCCCCGGTGACCGGGTCACCGTGGAGATCGAGGGCATCGGAGCGCTGACCAACCCCGTCGTCGACAGGTAGGTCGGGTCCCGACCCGCCTGACGGTCGAGACCCGGTCGGGGGGTCCGGTCACACGGCGCCCAGCGCGGTGAGGACCGTGCGGAGTTTGGCGGCGGTCTCGGCCACCTCGTCGTCGGGGTCGGAGTCGGCGACGAGCCCCCCGCCCGCCCAGGCGATCGCCCCCGAGCGATCGGCGTCGATCTCGGCGCAGCGGATGGTGACCATCCAGTCGCCGTCTCCGCCCGCGTCCGCCCATCCCACCGCACCCGAGTAGAAGCCCCGCCGGCCCTCGAGACCCGCGATCACCCGCCGCGCCTCATCGGTGGGGGTTCCGCACACGGCGGGGGTGGGGTGGACGGCCAGCGCGAGGTCGAGCGCGGTCGTCCGCGGGTCGGCGACCCGTCCGCGGATCCGCGTCCCCAGATGCCACATCTCACGGGTGGAGGTGAGCGACGGGCGCTCGGGGATCTGTAGATCCCGGCAGAGGGGGGCGAGCGCCGTCGCCAGGGAGTCCACCACGAACGCGTGCTCGGCGGCGTCCTTGCCTGAGGCCTGCAGTGCCCGTCCCGCGGCCTGGTCCACCGACGTGTCACGGGAGCGGGGGGCGGATCCGGCGAGCGGATGGCACTCCACCACGTCACCCCGTCGACGGACGAGGAGCTCCGGGCTCGATCCCACCAGGATCCTGCCGGAGTGGACCCCGCCGGCGGGGGACAGGTCGACCAGGAATCCATCGGCCGACGGGCTCGAATCGATGAGCGCCGCGCACACGGCGTGGGGGTCGATCGGGTCGTCCGCGAGCAGCCGGACCGCGCGCGCGAGCACCACCTTGTCCAGCCCACCCGCCCGGATACCCGCGATCGCGGTGGCCACCCGTCTCCGGTGGGCCTCAGTCGAGGGCAGTTCCTCGACGACGCGGGCGCGCGTGCGGAGCGAGCGGAAGTAGGCGGGCGGCTCGAGTGGGCCGTCGGTCCGGACCACGATGTCGGGCTCGACCAGTGCTGCCGGGGCGTCCGGCTCGAACCCGATGGCGCCCACCACCAGCCCGCAGCGTCCGGACCGGAGGGCCAGCGCCGCGTCGGCGGGGTCGGGGAAGACGCGGAGGGAGCCCTGGGTCCGCAGCGATCCGGTGTGGCGCGACAGGAGGAAATCCGGGGCGGTGACAGGCCTGGCGGCGTCGGGGTGGGGCCCTGACGCCACGGCTCGCCTCCCTCGACTCCGATGTGCGTGGATCGCGCGCGAGTGGCGGGCCACGGGTACCCGCCGATCCTAGGCCGGTCCTGCGCGGGGGTGCGAGCCGGGACCGTCACTAGGATGGTGCGCATGACAGCCCCAGACGTCCGTGTCCGTTTCTGCCCGTCGCCCACCGGTACTCCTCATGTGGGGCTCGTCCGGACGGCGCTGTTCAACTGGGCTCACGCCCGGCACACGGGCGGGACCTTCGTCTTCCGCATCGAGGACACCGACGCCGCACGCGACTCGGAGGAGTCCTACCAGGCCCTGCTCGACGCGCTCCGGTGGCTCGGGCTGGACTGGGACGAGGGTCCGGAGGTGGGCGGTCCGTACGCCCCCTACCGCCAGTCCGAACGACGCGACCAGCACCTCGATGTGGTGCGCAGGCTCGTCGACGCCGGTGAGGCCTACGAGTCCTTCTCGACCGCCGACGAGGTCGAGGCGCGCCACCGGGCGGCCGGGCGCGACCCCAAACTGGGGTACGACGGCTTCGACCGCGACCTGACGGAGGAGCAGAAGCAGGCCTACCGGGACGAGGGCCGTGGCGCCGTGATCCGGCTGCGGATGCCGGACGAGGACCTCGGGTGGGACGACCTCGTCCGCGGGGAGACCGTGTTCAAGGCCGGCACCGTTCCGGACTTCGCGCTCACCCGGGGCAACGGGATCCCGCTGTACACCCTGGTCAACCCGGTGGACGATGCGCTCATGCAGATCACCCACGTCCTGCGCGGCGAGGACCTGCTCAGCTCGACCCCCAGGCAGATCGCGCTCTACCGTGCGCTCACCCGGATCGGGGTCGCAGACCGTGTGCCCGAGTTCGGGCATCTGCCGTTCGTGATGGGGGACGGCAACAAGAAGCTGTCCAAGCGGGACCCCGAGTCGGATCTGTTCCTGCACCGCGACCGCGGCATGCTGCCCGAGGGGCTGCTCAACTACCTGGCGCTGCTGGGCTGGGGACTGTCGGACGACCGCGACGTGTTCTCCCTCCGGGAGATGGTGGAGGCCTTCGACGTGCGCCAGGTCAATGCCAACCCCGCGCGCTTCGACCAGAAGAAGGCGGACGCGATCAACGCCGAGCACATCCGGCGGCTCCCGCCGGAGGAGTTCGCGCGTCGGCTGCGGGACTTCCTCGAGGCACACCCGTCCGAGGACGGACTCACGCTGCCCGCGGAGCTGGACGGTGATCGTTGGGCGGTGCTCGCGGATCTGGTGCAGACCCGCATCGTCGTGCTGTCCGACGCGTGGGACCTGATCCGGTTCCTGGTGGTGGACGAGTCGGAGTTCGTCGTCGACCCCGGGTCCGCCGCCAAGAACCTCAAGGCCGATGCGCGCGAGGTGGTGGACGCGGCGGCGGCCGCACTGGAGTCGGTGCCGGAGTGGTCCACCCCCGCGATCGAGGCCGCGCTCTCCGGTGCGCTGGTCGACGAGCTCGGGCTCAAGCCGCGTAAGGCCTACGGTCCGGTGCGGGTCGCGGTGACCGGATCGCACATCTCCCCGCCGCTGTTCGAGTCGCTGGAACTGCTGGGTCGCGAGGTCACACTGGCCCGCCTGCAGGCCGCGCCCATCGCTGAATGACCTGGCGATTTGCTATTCACCCTCGGTGCTTTGATAGTCTCTTCGAGGTCGCCCCGCACGGGGCGGACAAGTGAATACAGTGGCCTATGGTGTAATTGGCAACACAGCGGTTTCTGGTACCGTCGTTCTAGGTTCGAGTCCTGGTAGGCCAGCTGAGCGCGTTGTAGCGCTCACTGCAGCGGTTCCTCGCGGAGCCGCGTCCTGAGCCCCCGTCGTCTAGCGGCCTAGGACGCCGCCCTCTCACGGCGGTAGCGTGGGTTCGAATCCCATCGGGGGTACACACGAGAACGCCCGGAGCATCATGCTCCGGGCGTTTTCTCGTTCTCGGCCCGGTCCTCTCCACCCCGGTCCTCTCCACCCCGGTGCATCCCGGCGCCGTCCTTCTTCCGATCGGGGGAGAACGGACGGACTGGTCCGGTCAACCGGCGGTCGTCACGTCGACCCGCCCCCGTCCTCGGAGCCGGATGAGGTGCCGCGCGTGTTCGTCGAGATCACGGTCCTCCGCGGTCAGCGGGGTCCAGTGGGGGACCGGGGTGGGGCGGAGATCCGGGCCCAGAGCCGCGCACACGGCCAGGCAATGGGTCGTCAGCACCCGTTCGGGTGACGTGGGCTCACCGGACCGCACGTGGACGGACACGTGCATCGTCTCGTGACCGGTGTGCAGGAGCCTGGCCTCCACCTCGACGACGTGGCCGATCTTCACCGGGTGGTAGAAGCGCACCCCGCCGGCGTACACGGAGGTGCACGGGGTGCCCGACCAATGGGTCGCACACAGGTTCGCGGCGTCGTCGATCCACGACATGATGCGCCCCCCGTGCACGTTGCCGCCCCAGTTCACGTCACCGGGGGCCGCGAGGAACCGCAGGGCCGATCGGGGTGCGGTTCCCGCGTCGGTATAGCTCTGGACGGCCATGGCGTCCTCGATGTCCTTCCGCAGGGCGATGCGCATCACCGCCTCGTCGGACTCGTGGACCTCCAACCGGGAGGCGGGCCGCCAGGACGGCACCGGGGTGGGTCTCCCCTCGCGGACGGCGATGAAGACGACCAGGCACTCCGCGCAGTGGCGGAAGTCGAGGGTCACGGGGTCGCAGGCCCGGACGTCGCACTGGATGTGCATCGAGGTCGATCCCGTGTGGACGAGTCGCGCCGACACCTCGACGAGTTCACCGGCCTCGATCGGCCGCGAGAAGCGGACGTTGCCCACGTAGGCGGTGACGGCGTACCCGCCGGACCACACCGCGGCCTGGGCGTACGCGGCCTTGTCGATCCACTCGAGGATGCGGCCGGTGTGCACCTGGTTCCCGGTGCCGACGTCGGTGGGTGCGGCGAGGAAACGCAGGACGGTCTCTCGGGGAGTGTTCACGCTGGGCAAGCTATCGCCGTCGCGTAACGGGGCGGTTGCCGCGGGTGTGGATCGCGTGTCGGTGTGCTCACCCCGGTCCGGCGGCGCGGTGAGCACGCCACCCGGTCGGCGGGTCCGATCCGCCGCGGGGGTCAGTCGACCGTTTCCTTGAGGGGGTCCTCCCGGATGAACAGCAGCAGCACCGTGGCGATGAGCAGCAGGGGGACCACGACGAGGAAGATCGGCACCAGGGCGTCGTTGTAGGACCCCACGATCGCGTCGTGCAGGGGCCCCGGGAGGCCGGCGAGGATCTCCGGGCTCATCGAGTTCGCCGCGCCGGAGCCCTCGGCGAACGACGCGGCCACCTCGGCCCCCTCCGGCCCCATCGCGGACGCCGCGGCCGGGATCCGGTCGCCCATGAGATCTGCCAGGCGGCTGACGAAGAGCGACCCCACGATCGCCGATCCCAGCGTCCCGCCGATCTGGCGGAAGAAGTTGTTGGACGCGGTGGCGGTCCCGACCATCGAGACGGGGAACGAGTTCTGGACGATCAGGACGAGCAACTGCATGCACAGGCCCAGGCCGAAGCCGAACACGAACAGGACCGCTCCGAGGTGCAGGAGGGTGTCGGCGGCCTCGAGGGAGCTGATGAGCCACAGACCCACGGACATGATGACCGTCCCGACCACGGGGTACCACTTGTAGCGGCCGGTACGGCTCACGATGTTGCCCACGACGATGGAGGTTCCCATCATCCCCGCCATCATCGGGGTCATCATCAGTCCGGCGTCGGTGGGCCCGAGCCCGTGGACCATCTGGATGTAGGTGGGCAGGTAGGTGATGGTCCCGAACATCGCCACGCCGATGATGAGCCCGGCGGCCGTGGAGAGCGCGAAGTTGCGTTCCGCGAACAGCGTCATGGGGATTAGTGGGTGCGGCGATCGCAACTCGACGAGCACGAACGCCGCGGCGCAGATCAGGAACAGCGCCGCGAGGCCGAGGATCACGGGGTCGGTCCACGTGTAGCGGTTACCGGCCCACGAGCAGACGAGGATGAGCGCCGAGGTGGCCGTGACCATGAGGACGGTGCCCGGCCAGTCCGTGCTGCGGCCCGTGCCGCGGGTGGGCAGCTTCAGGTAGAGGACCGCCACCACGAGGGTGAGCAGGCAGATCGGCAGGTTGAACCACAGCGCCCAGCGCCAGCCCGGGCCCTCGGTGAAGAATCCGCCCAGGAGCGGACCGAGGATCGACGACAGTCCGAAGACGGCCCCCATGACCCCCATGTACCGGCCCCTCTGCCGGGCGGGGACGACGTCGGCGACGATCGCCTGCGACAGCACCATCAGGCCGCCACCTCCCAGGCCCTGGATCGCGCGCGAGACGATCAGGATGTCGATGCTCCACGAGAGGGCCCCGAGTACGGAGCCGCCGAGGAACAGCAGGATGGCGGCGACGAAGAGCGGCTTTCGGCCGATCTGGTCCCCGAGCTTGCCGTACACGGGGAGCCCGATGGTCATGGTCAGGAGATAGACGGTGATGACCCAGCTCATCTTGTCGACCCCGCCGAGGTCCGCCACGATCGTGGGCAACGCGGTCGCGAAGATCATCTGGCCCAGGGACACGATGAGCATCCCCAGCAGCAGGGAGGTGAAGACCAGCGGCACGTTGTGGGATGCCGGAGCCGGTCCGGTGGGTCGGCGATCGTCCGTGGCGATCGTGCTGGTGTCGTTCGTGCTGGTGTCGCTCATGACGTGGTTCCCGAGGTCTCAGGGGAGATGGTCCCGGCCGGTCTGGTCCCGGCCGGCGTGGCGTCGGAGGGCGCGGTGACGAGAAGTGCGAGCTGCCGGAGGGCGAGGGCACATTCGGCGTCGAGGTCGGCGAACGTCGCGGCCTCCCGTGTCAACCAGGTGGACAGCCCGAGGTTGGCCGAGGCGGCCACGAGAGCCACGTAGGCACGTGCCTCCGCCCTGGCCGCGACCCCGTCGAGGCGGCGCAGGGCCGGGTGGCGCTCGAAGTGTTCGGTCACCAGGTCCACCAGACGGAGCTGGAAGTGAGATGACGCGGTCACCCGGGCCACCCCGAGGTCCGGGTCGGCCCGGAAGATCTCCGCTCGACGGTGGGCCAGGGTCGCGGTCTGGGCGTCGTCCGCGATCCGCGCGGCCGCGAACGCCGCGAGGAACAGCCTCAGGAGCGCCCCGGGGACGTCCGGGTCGGCAGCGTCGAGGAATTCCCGGCGGACCGCGAGCGGGACGTCCCGGGGCGGCGAACCGATGACGGCGGCCTCCTTCGAGGGCACGTAGTTGAAGAACGTGCGCTTGGAGACCTGGGCGGCGGCGCAGATCTGGTCCACCGTCACACAGTCGTACCCGTGCTCGAGTACGAGGGAGGTCGCGGAGTCCTCGATGGCGAGCATCGTGGCGCGGCGTTTGCGCTCGCGGAGGGAGTCCGGTTCCGGCGGTGAGGTCACCAGGAGAGTCTACAGAAAAGTAGACTGAGTGCATATTTACACCGGGTGAACGGCGGTCGGCCCGCCGATTTTGTGGAGCGCCGGTCGGGTCGCTAGAGTCGAGGCGTACCAGGCCCCCGTCGTCTAGCGGCCTAGGACGCCGCCCTCTCACGGCGGTAGCGTGGGTTCGAATCCCATCGGGGGTACTCAGTGACATGTCCCGGTTACTCGCGTGAGCGAGGAGCCGGGACATCGCGCATTTCGGGACGTGAGACCATTCCCCCGTGCACTCTCGTCGCGATGTCCTCCGACTGGCGCTCGGCGCCGGTGCCGGGCTGGCGACTCTGTCCGCGTGCGGGGCGGTGGGGGAGACGACGACGGGCCCGACCACCACGACGGGCGACCCGATGGCCCCACCGAGTCCCGTCCGTACCCCGACCGATGACCCACCGGTCCGGCGTGTGATGCCCCTGTCCTCCGCTGACCTGGACGTCGTGCTGGCCCTGGGGCTGGAGCCGGAGGCGGCATGGGCGGCGGACGGGACGGGGCCCCGCCCGTGGCGGGATCGGCCGTCCCCGCCCGCG
>NZ_JAALED010000091.1:0-3775 GCF_014145155.1 Dietzia sp. B19
AGCGACGGCGATCCGCCGCTCGGGGGCCGGTTGGCGGGTGGATACCGCGGGGGGCCCGTCGTTGCACTGCTCGGCCGTCGTCGCGGCCTGTCACGTCCACACCACGCTGGACCTCCTGGCCCACGAACTCCCCGCGGCGGGCCTCGAGGCCTGGCGCCGCAGGATCCGTCCGGGGTTCGGGCTGGGGATGGTCGTCCGGCTGGGTACGACGGATCTGCCCCGGTACCCGGGTGTGCCCACGACCACCAGTGCGCACGGTCTGCAGCTGCTGGTGACGGACCGCCGTCGACTCGACCACCGGTACGGGGTCGCCGCGGCCGGCGGTCTCGACGCCGATCCCGCCGTCCTCGCCATGAGCTTCAGTTCGCTCGACCCCTCGCTGGCGCCGGCGGGTCGGCACGAACTGACACTGTGGTCGCAGTGGCACCCGCGGCACCTGGCGGACGGGCGCTCCTGGTCACAGGCGGGTCCGGGTGAGGCGGACCGGATCATCGCGGCCGCGGAGCGGTTCGCCCCCGGGCTCACCGACTCGATCGTCCACCGTCACGTCCAGACACCGGAGGACCTGGAGACCGAACTCGGCCTGATCGGCGGCAACGTGATGCACGTGGAGATGTCGCTCGATCAGATGCTCCCCATGCGGCCCCACCCGGATCTGGCCGGGCACACCGTCCCCGGCGCCGACGGCGTGTTCCTCGCGGGCGCCTCCACCCATCCCGGCGGGGGTGTCATCGGCACCAGCGGGAGGACGGTGGCGCGGCTCGTCGGTCGCCGACTCGGCACGTCGACGCGGCGTCGGCGCCGCACGCGGGCACAATGACGACCGTGATCGAACCGAGCACCACCGCGACCAGCCCCGTGACGGCCGCACACTCCCCCGCGCGTCGCCGGATCACGGGCGTCACCGCCCTGGTGACGATGCTGTTCGTCCTCACCGGGTGTCTCCAGCTGAACGCCCAGATGAGTGTGCGGAAGGACGACACCGTCTCGGGTCGCATCCTGGTCGCCGGCGACCAGCCGGCACAGGCGGCCGCCCTGGACCGGCTGTCCACTCCGTCCGGCCTCGAGCAGAAGGTGCGGATCACCGCCTACTCCGCGGACGGCTTCACCGGCAGGGAGATCTACTTCACCCAGTTGACCTTCGCAGAGGTCGACGCGCTGTCCCTGGCCATCGAGGTCGAGGGGGCGAGGCCGTACACCCTGGGTTTCCGCCGGAGCGGCGACACGGTGTCCTTCACCGGCTCGGTGGACCTCTCCGGAATACCGGCGGACCGGGCGGATTCCGCGTCCACCCGGGTGGACCTCACGTTCCCCAACCGCATCGGGGAGACGAACGGCACGCTGGGTGGGGGAAACTCCGTGAGCTGGACACCGGCGCCGGGGTCCATCACCCGGATGCAGGCGTCCTCGTCCTACCCGGATCCGGCGACCCGCGGTTTCGCGGTGTGGATGATCGTCGGGATAGGCGCCTCTCTACTGGTGTCGATCGGGACGATCCTGGCCGCCCGGACCTCGCGGGCCCGGTCGGACCGACTCGTACGCTGACCTCACGGGGAGCCGGTAGGGCGCACGGACCGCGGGAGCACCGCGTCAGGACCTGGTCGCCCCGACCCCCGGGGACGGGACCATCGACAGGTTGGCCAACACCTCATGCGTGGCACGGGAGAAGTTGAGGGTGTTGAAGTGCAGGCAGGGCACGCCCTCGCCGATCAGACGCTCACAGAGTTCGGTGGCGAACTCGATCCCCACCTCGCGGACCGCGGCACGGTCCTCCTCTGGCCCGTCACCCGCCGCCGCGCGCAACCGGTCGGACAGGCCGTCCGGGAGGGCGCACCCCGACAGCTCCACCATCCGGCGGACCTGACGGAGGCTCGTCACGGGCATGAGCCCGGGGATGATCGGCTTGGCCGCCTGCTCCGGGTCCGCGACCGCGAGACGGTCCCGGAGACGCAGGTAGTGTTCCACGTCCCAGAACATCTGCGTGATCGAGTACTCGGCGCCGGCGCGCAGTTTGTTGAGCAGGATCTCGGTGTCGTGGTCCAGGTCCCGCGCCCGGTAGTGCCCCTCCGGGAAGGACGCGACACCCACGTGGAAGTCCCCGACCTCGTGGATCAGTCGCACGAGCTCCTCCGCGTAGTGCAGACCCTCGGGGTGCGGGGTCCAGTCACCCAACGGGTCCCCGGGGGGGTCCCCCCGGAGGGCGAGGATGTTGGTGACACCGACGTCGGCGTACATCTGGATCATCTCGCGCAGTTCGGCGATCGTGTGCCCCACGGCCGTCAGGTGGGCGATGGGCACCAGGTCGGTCTCGCTGACGACCCTCTCGACGACCCTGACCGTCCGGTCACGGGTGGACCCGCCGGCCCCGTAGGTGACGGACACGAACGCCGCACCCAGTTCGGAGAAGACGGAGGCGGCCCGCCAGAGACGTGCCTCCGCGGCCTCGTCCCGGGGTGGGTAGAACTCGACGGAGAAGGGCACCCTGGGGGTGCTCGACGAGGCGATCCGGTCCACGATGCTCGGGTGTCGGTCGCCGCCCGCTGGGTCGATGTCGGGTAGCTGGGTCACCGGACCAGGGTAGCCCGACACGCGTCGGTGCCGACCTCCGCCCGGCGACTAGGATCACGGTATCGAGGGCTGCCGGGCGGCGGCGCCCGGAAGGGATGGTGACCGTGGTCACGGCGACTCGTCCAGACGACGGAGAGCGGATCCTCGGCGCCCTCCGCCGCCATCTCGACGGACGGCGCCGGGTCGTGTCAGGGGTCGACGATCGGGTCGACACCCTGGCGGGCCTGCTCGCGGACTTCGTCCTCAGTGGTGGCAAACGGATGCGGCCCCGGTTCGGCCTGGCGGGATGGTCGGCGGTGAACCCGGCGGACGCCGTCGTCCCGGACGAGATCGTCACCGCCTGCGCGGCACTCGAGCTGATCCAGGCGTGCGCCCTCATCCACGACGACATCGTGGACGCCTCCGACACCCGTCGCGGCCGACCCACCGTCCATCGCTCGATCGAGGCGGCCCACCGGGGACTGGGATGGTCCGGGGACCCCGCCCGGTACGGGGTCTCGCAGGCGATCCTCGTCGGAGACCTGGCCCTGACCTGGGCGGACGAGATGTTCGTGACCTCGGGCGCGGATCCGGCCGCACTCGGCCGGGCGCTCGCGCCCTGGTACGCGATGAAGACCGAGGTGCTCTCGGGTCAGATGCTCGACATCCTCGCGGAATCCTCCGGTGCGACGGACGAGCTGACGCCGGCCCGGATCAACCGGTTCAAGACCGCGGCGTACACCGTCGAGCGGCCGCTCCACATCGGTGCCGAGCTCGCCGGGGCCGGCGCCGACACCGTCGCGGCGCTCCGCGAGTTCGGTGTGGCCGTGGGGCAGGCCTTCCAACTCCGCGATGACATGCTCGGTGTGTTCGGTGACCCCGAGGTCACGGGCAAGCCGTCCGGGGACGACCTCCGTGAGGGCAAGCGCACCCTCCTGTTGGCCAGGGCGACCGCCCTGGCACCGACCGGGGACTCGGATTTCCTGCTCTCGGTCCTGGGCACCGACCTCGACACCGACGACCTCGAGCGGGCTCGCCGGATCCTCGTGGACTCGGGGGCGGTCGCCTCCGTCGAGGCGGAGATCGACACCCTGACCGTGCGGGCCCTGGACGCGATCGGTTCGGACGCGGTGAGCGAGCACGGCCGGGTCACCCTGCGCGACCTGGCCGAGGCCGCCACCCGTCGTCGGGCGTGACGATGGCACCGGGCCCGGCCCCGGGGGCCGTC
>NZ_JAALED010000092.1:0-2346 GCF_014145155.1 Dietzia sp. B19
CTCGGGGCGGTCGTCCTGGCCCTCGACGGTCGCCGGGCGTGGGCGGGCGCGGCGATCGGGATCGCGGTGGCGTTCAAGGCCACCGCGGTGATCGTCGCCCCGTTCCTGCTGTGGATCGCGCTGACCCGGCGGCGCGAGGACCCCTCGGTCACCAGACCGGTGGTCCGGGCCCTCGGGGACACGGCACTGGCCGCCGCCATCGCGGTGGCCGTCCTCGGGCTGGCCACCGTCGCCTCCGGTACCGGGATCGGGTGGTTCGACGCGATCGCCGTGTCCGACAGGGTGATCAACTACCTCAGCGCACCGACCGCGGCAGCGCACCTGTTCCACGCGGTCACCGACTCACCCGGGTTCGAGGACGTGCTCGCGGTGTCCCGGCAGGTCGGGCGGGTGGTCCTCGCCGTGGTCCTGGTGGCCGTGTGGTGGCGTCATCGCCGGGACCGGATGACGGCGCTCCGCGGCATCATGCTGGCGTTGCTGGCCTTCGTCGTGCTCAACTCGCTGGCCTGGCCCTGGTACTACGTCTGGGTGGCCGCGTTCTGGATGCTGGCGAGGCCGGGGCCCCGGGCCACCACGGCAGCGGTCGGGATGACCGTGTTCCTGGTGATGGCGATAGGGCCGAACGGATCGACCAGCCTCTACAGCCCCGTGCTCTCCGGGATCGCGGTGCTCGCCTCACTGGCGGTGGCCTGGTGGTGGTGGCGGGCCACCGGAAGGGTCAGAACGCCATCGCCTGAGCGCGCCGGATGACCTCCCGCGCGCGATGACCGTGGAGCGCGTCCGCGGGGCGACCCGGCAGGCTGTCGTCCTCCGTGAAGAGCCACCGCAGGATCTCCTCGTCGCGGTAACCCCCGTCACGGAGAACCGAGACGAGTCCGGGCAGGAAACGCGCCACCTCGTCGTCGTCGTCCAGGAACACCGCGGGGACCACCACCACCCCGGCACGTCGGACGGCGATCAACCCCCCCTCACGGAGGAGGTCGTGCACACGGGTGACCGGGATGCCCAGTCGCCGCGACACCTCGGGCAGATTGATCGTCTCGACGTCCCCGGGCAGGACGTCATCGCAGTGCGGAACGGTACTCACGGCCACCACGTTAGTCCCAGCGGGGCCCGGCGGTCACCACCGCGGGGCGCACGGCACGGTTGCATACCGAGATCGGGACGCCGACGGGCAGAGCCGACGGGCAGAATGGACTCCATGACCACTCACGACGGGCAGCTACCAGGGCCGGGCACCGTGCTCGACGGGCGCTACCGGCTCGACGCCGTGATCGCACGCGGCGGGATGTCGATCGTGCACCTCGCCACCGACGAGCGGTTGGACCGCCACGTCGCCGTCAAGCTGTTGGACCCCGCCCTCGCCGGCGATCGCGCCTTCGTCGACCGGTTCACCCTCGAGGCGCGCTCGGTCGCGCGGCTCTCCGACCCCGGCATCGTCCAGGTCTTCGACCAGGGGGTCGAGGGGGACACAGCCTTCCTCGTGATGGAGTTGGTCCCGGGCGGCACGCTGCGCGAACTACTGGACGAGCGCGGACCCATGCCCCCGTACGCCGCCGCCGCCGTGCTCCGCCCCCTCCTCGGCGCACTCCGCGAGGCCCACGAGGCCGGGCTGGTCCACCGCGACATCAAGCCAGAGAACGTCCTCATCTCCACCACCGGGGCGGTCAAACTCGCCGACTTCGGTCTCGTCCGTGCGGTGGCCGAGTCGAGGGCGACCTCGCGGAGCGTGGTGATGGGCACCGCCGCCTACCTCTCCCCCGAGCAGATCTCCGGCGCCGACACCGACGGGCGCTCCGACCTGTACTCCCTGGGGGTGCTCGCCTACGAGATGCTCACCGGCGAGCCCCCGTTCAACGGGGACAACTCGATCGCCGTGGCCTACCGGCGCCTGGACACCGACGTCCCGGCGCCCTCCGACCAGTCCGATTCCGTGGCGGAGGACCTCGACCACCTGATCCTCCGGGCGACCCGACGCAGCCGCGAGGACCGCTACCAGGATGCCGGGGAGATGCTCGACGACCTGGACCGGGCGGCCGAGATCGGACGCTTCCCCACCTATGTCGTCCCGGCGCCCCACCAGTCGTCCTGGTCCCGGGCCCGCGCCGCCGCGGCGCGATCGGCGCCCGGCGGTGCCACGGAGTTCGACGCCGCCGATCGCGAGAGCGGCGAGGCGCTCGGCCACGGTGACGGCCCCGTCCCCACACGGATGCACACGAGGGTGGGACTCGACGCGGTCCCGCCGCCCCCCGTCGCCGAGGAGTCCTACGCCCGAGGGGAGGTGGAACCGGTCTCGGACCGGGCGCCCGTCCGCCCTCGACGCAGGCTCGGTCTGCTGTGGCTGGA
>NZ_JAALED010000093.1:0-4290 GCF_014145155.1 Dietzia sp. B19
CGAGGTCCGGGACCCGCCCCCACGGGATTCGTGGGGTGGGTCCCGGACCTCGAGGGGTCAGATGTAGATGGCGGGGTCGATGTAGAACTGCGCGTCGCGCAGCTCCTCCTTCGACTCCGTGGCGGGCTTGGCGACGCCCGGGATGCCCACGACGATCGAGTTGGCCGGGGCGTCCTTGACCACCACGGCGTTGGCGCCGACCGACGAGTCCGAACCGATCTCGACGGGGCCCAGGATCTTGGCCCCGGCGCCGACGGTCACGCGGTCGCCCAGGGTGGGGTGGCGTTTGACCTGTTTGAGCGAGACGCCGCCCAGGGTGACCCCGTGGTACAGCATGCAATCGTCGCCGATCTCGGCGGTCTCCCCGATGACCACGCCCATGCCGTGGTCGATGAAGAACCGTCGACCGATGGTGGCACCGGGGTGGATCTCGATCCCCGTGAGGAACCGGGTGAACTGGCTCAGGACGCGGGCCGCGAACCGGCCGGTCCCGCCGGCCACCCACAGTCGGTGGGAGAGCCGGTGGGACCAGATCGCGTGCAGGCCGGAGTAGACGATCGCGTTCTCGACATCTCCCCGGGCCGCCGGGTCGTGGGCACGCGCCGCGGCGAGATCCTCGCGCAGGGTGCGCAGGATCCCCGCCGCGGGCGCGTCCGCGTTCGACGGAGTCGGGTCGGTCATCAGTCGCGGTAGTCCTCGAACAGCATGGTGGACACGTAGCGCTCGCCGTAGTCGCACACGATCACCACGATGGTCTTGCCGGCGTTCTCGGGACGCTTGGCCACCTCGAGCGCGGCCCACACGTTGGCACCGGACGAGATGCCGGCGAGGATGCCCTCCTCGGTGCCGAGGCGCTTGGCGATCCGCAGCGAATCGTCGAGGGTGACGTCGATGACCTCGTCGTAGATGTCCCGGTTGAGGATCTCGGGGACGAAGTTGGCGCCCAGACCCTGGATCTTGTGCGGTCCGGCCTTGCCCTCGGTGAGCAGCGGCGAGTCCTTGGGCTCGACGGCCACGATCTGGATGTCCGACTTCTGCTCGCGCAGGTACCCGCCGGCGCCGGTGATGGTGCCGCCGGTGCCGATGCCGGCGATGAAGATGTCGACCTCGCCGTCGGTGTCCTCCCAGACCTCGGGGCCGCTGGTCCGGCGGTGGACGTCCGGGTTGGCCGGGTTGGCGAACTGCCGGGCGAGGACCGCGTTCTCGCGGGTGGAGGCGACCTCCTCGGCCTTGGCCACGGCGCCCTTCATGCCCTCGGAGCCCGGGGTGAGGATGAGCTCGGCACCGTAGGCACGCATGACCGCACGGCGCTCGACCGACATGGTGTCGGGCATGACCAGGACGGACTTGAACCCGCGCGCGGACGCGACCATGGCCAGCGCGATGCCGGTGTTGCCGGACGTGCCCTCGACGATGGTGCCACCGGGCTTGAGGGCGCCGGAGGCGACCGCGTCGTCGATGATCGCGGCACCGATACGGTCCTTGACGCTGGCCGCGGGGTTGGCGGACTCGAGCTTGGCGAGCACGGTGGCCTGGAGGCCGTCGGTGAGGGAGTTGAGGCGGACCAGGGGCGTGTGGCCGATGGTCTCGGTGATGTCGGAATAGATCTTCGCCATTGGTGAGTTCCGTTCTTCAGAATGAACCGATCTGTCTATCGGCAAGTGTACGTGATCCCGCACCCGTCCGGACCACGCCCGCGTGAAATGACGGGGCCGGCGAAATGCCGCAGCGCCCGGACCCCGTGGGGCCCGGGCGCTACCGGTCGAGGACTCAGTTGTCGGAGTAGAGCGCCTCGATCTCGCTGCCGAAGCGGTCGTGCACGACGTTGCGCTTGAGCTTGAGCGTCGGGGTGAGCTCACCGCTCTCCACCGAGAACTCCGCCGCGAGGATCTTGAACTTGCGGATGGACTCGGCGCGGGAGACGGACTTGTTGGCCTGGTCCACCGCGTCCTGGATGGCGCCGACCAGTTCGCCGTCCTGGAGCAGGTCCGCCACCTCGCCGGTCTTGCCGTGCTTGTCCCGCCACGCCGGGAAGGTCTCCTGGTCGATGGTGATCAGCGCTGCGATGTAGTTGCGGTTGTCGCCCACCACGACGGCCTGGCTGATCAGCGGATCGGCCGAGAGGAGGTCCTCCATCTGGGACGGCGACACGTTCTTGCCGCCGGCGGTGACGATGAGGTCCTTCTTGCGGCCGGTGATGGACAGGTAACCGTCCGAGTCGAGCTCGCCGATGTCACCGGTGTGGTACCACTCGCCGGTCCACGAGTCCTCGTTGGCCTGCGGGTTCTGCCAGTAGCCCTTGAACAGGGTCTTGGCCTTGGCCAGGATCTCGCCGTCGTCGGCGATCTGGATGGTCACGCCCGGGATCGGGCGACCGACGGAACCGATCTTCGCCTGGCCGATCGGGTTGACGGTGAGCACGCCCGAGGACTCGGTCAGGCCATAGCCCTCGAGGAGGTCGAAGCCGGCGCCCCGGTAGAAGTGACCCAGGCGGGCGCCCAGGGGGCCGCCGCCGGAGATGATGCGGTTGCACTCGCCGCCCAGGGCGTCGTGGAGCTTCGAGTAGACCAGCTTGGAGAACAGCTTCTGCTTGAGCGCCAGGCCCGCGGACGGCTTCCCGCCACCCTCCATGGCCATGGAGTAGTCGATCGCGGTCTGCACCGCGGCCTTGAAGATCTTGGCCTTGGCGCCGCCGGCGGCCTCGGCCTTGCCCGCGGCGGAGTTGTAGACCTTCTCGAGCACGCGCGGGACCGACACGAGGAAGGTCGGGTGGATCTCCGCCAGGCGCTCGACGACCTTGGTCGTGTCGGGCTCGTGGGCCACGGCGACGCGCTTGTAGAAGCATGCCACCTCGAGGATGCGGGCCAGCACGTGTGCCAGCGGCAGGAAGATCAGGGTGCGGCTGTTGGGGACGAACGCGTCCTTGAGCTGCTCCTCGACCGACATCACGACGCCGGCGAACCCGCCGTGCAGGATCTCGCAGCCCTTGGGGTTGCCCGTCGTGCCGGAGGTGTAGATGATGGCGCACCGGTCCTCGTGGCCCGTCGCCAGCGAGGCCTGCTCGAGCTGCTCGTCGGTGACATCCGCTCCCGCGGCGGTGAGCTGGGCGACCAGGTCGTTCTCGATGACCATGATGTCGCCGTTCCACTCGGTGCCGGACGTCAGCACCTCGCGGAGTTCGAGGTTCTCGACCACGGCGAAGGTCGCGCCGGAGTCGGTGAGGATCCAGTCGCACTGGCCCGACGAGGAGGTCTCGTAGATCGGTACGGTGACGGCGCCGACCGCCCAGGAGGCCCACGCGATGAGTGACCACTCGTAGCGGGTGTGGCTCATGATGGCCAGGCGGTCACCGGGCTTGACGCCCCGGGCGATGAGTCCCTTGGCGACGCCCTTGACCTCTTCCAGGTACTGGGCGCAGGTGACCTCCTTCCAGTCGGTCCCGACGAGCCGCAGTACCGCGACGTCGTTCGGGGCCTCCTCCGCGTTCTTGAACACGAGTCGGCCGAGGTTCTCGACAGGGAAGGGCTTGGTTACTGGAGGGGTGGCGAACTCGGTCGTCATTGCGATCCTTAGGTCATGTGTGGCCTGTATCACTGGCAAGTGTAGAGGGTTGGCCGCTGTCCGTGTTCAGCACGGTCTATTTAGATCCGTTTATGAGGGGCGCGTCAGGTTCGTGATCCCGGTTCCTGTGATACGGGTTACACTGACGACATGTTCGGGGGCACGGGACCCGCGGCGAGCCTGCTGGTGGCCGAGTCGTGGGAGCGCAGCAGGCATCGGGGTATCGACCCCACCGTGGTCGCGCCGTCGGTCGAGTTGGAGGGCCCGGACCTCTCCCGCCACGTGGCGGAGCACCGGATGGCGTCGGTCCTCCCGGTGGTCGAGTCGGTCCTCGTGCCTGGCGTGGTCTCCAGCGGGCACATCGTCGCCGTCGCGGACGAGCGGGGACGGTTGCTCCGCGTGATCGGTGACCGGGGCGTCCGGTCCCGCGCGGAGTCGATGGCGTTCATCCCCGGCGCGGTCTGGACGGACGAGGCGGTCGGGGCCAACGCGCCGGGGCTCGCGCTCCGGCACGACACGGAGGTGCGGGTCCGCGGGTCCGAGCACTATCTCGAGATGGCCCACGAGTGGAGTTGCGCGGCGGCGCCGGTCCACGACCCCGGGACGGGTGAGCTGATCGGGCTCATCGACGTCACCGGCCCGAGCAGTGCCGCCTCGGACCAGATGCTCGCCCTGATCCGGGCGACGGTGATGCTCGCCGAGGGGGAGCTGCGCACCGCCGCCGGCCTG
>NZ_JAALED010000094.1:0-2121 GCF_014145155.1 Dietzia sp. B19
CCCGGTCCAGGGCTGAGGCGATCGCCGACCCCCCGGGCAGCGCGGCCGCCACGCCCGCCGCGACGTGCGGGAACGTCACCTCCGCGACTCGCTCACCGGACTCGCGGAACACCGCGACGGCGGCCCCGATCCTGTCCGCATCGGCTCTGATCGTCCCGTCGGGCATCTGCTCACCTCGTCGTCGTCGTGATCTCGTCCTCGCATCGCGGTCATGAGGTACGACGTCCCCACCCCGCCGGTCGGTTCCAGCGGACCCGGTACAGGCCGGTACCCACCCGACCTGTCGTACCCGTGGTGTCTACTCGGGGTGTGGGAGAACAGCGCTCCCCGGCCGCCGGACCACCGGTCGCCGGCGCCCGTCCCACGACCCGGTGGCGTCGCCCGGCACCGGGACCCCTCCCACAGAGGAGAGCATCCATGTCCCTCACCTGGACACCCACCATCGACCGCGCGCTCGCGGTCGCGGCCCGCTGCCACGCCGGCCAGACCCGCAAGGACGACCCGACGCCCTACATCGCGCACCCCGTGGCGGTGGCGATGATCGTGTCCGACTTCACCGACGACCCGGACGTGGCGGTCGCCGCGCTGCTCCACGACGTCCTCGAGGACGTCCCGCCGTCGGTCTACTCGGCCGATGACATGATCGCCGAGTTCGGCGACCGGGTCACCGAGCTCGTCCGCGGCGTCTCGGAGGAGAAGACCGCGGGTGAGGAGACCCCGCCGTGGCGGGTGCGCAAGGAGGGGTACCTCGCCGCGCTCGCGGAGGACTCGGAGGAATGCCTGCTCATCTCGGCGGCGGACAAGACCCACAATCTGCGCTCGATGGTCGCCGCCCACGAACGACTGGGTGACGACATGTGGGGGCACTTCAACGCCGGGCCGCAGGAGAAGCTGTGGTTCTACCGGTCGATCGCGGATGCCGTCACCCGGCGGCTCGGTGACTGCGCGGCCTCGCGTGAGCTCCGCCGGGCGGTGGACGACGTCGCGGCACTGGCGCCGGTGAGCGGCGGCTGAAGGTCACACCGCCGGGAACTCGGCCTTGATCCGCAGCAGGGTCTTGGCCTGGGTCCGCCCCTCGAGGCCGAGAACCAGGCCGGCGGACTTGAGGCGCCGGGCGAGGTCGGAGTCCGCGGCGAACTCGGACTCCGACTCGATCGTGATCTCCACCCGGCGTCCGCCGTTGAGCAGCACCGACTGCTTGGCGGCGTCCAGGCCGGGGATGTTGGTCCACCGGATCGGCCCGGGGTCTCGAGGGGAGGCCCCCGAGCCCGAGAAGGAATAGTCGAAGTCCGTGCTCTGGGTGCGGGTCACCTTGCCCCACCCAGCCATCGGTCCCACCCCCACCCGGGCGGCGACGGCGTTGCGGCGGGCGCTGTAGGTGGCGCACTCGATCTCGCAGGCCCCCAGGGTGTTCATCACCCTCAGCGCCTCCTCGAACCGCTGCCGCAGGCTCCACGCGTCGTACTGGCCGAACGGCACCAACAGCGGGCGGCCCTCGATCGGCGCCTGCACGTAGACCACCCGGGGGACGACCTCGCCCTCCACCACGTCATACCCCGACCGCACCTGCATCGGACGTTGGATGACGTCGGTGAGCAGACCGCGCTTGTCGGTGACGGGTGCGGTCTCGTAGAAGGACACGAGCTGACTCACTGGCGCTCACCTCACTGTTCGAGGTCGCGGCGGGTGCGGACCTGACGCCCAGAGTATCCGGCGCCGCACGATCGGCCCGCCCGTGCCCAGAGCTCACCCGAGGGGCCACTCCCCGAGTTCGGTGAGGTCGTCGGCCTCCGCGGTGACGGCCGTGGGCTCGCACCCGAAGCCGACCATCTCCGTGCCGTCCTCGAGCGTCACCCGGCCGAGCTGCATCGGTCTGGGGAGCTGGTCGAGGAAGCTGCCGAGCGCCGCCGGGGAGACCGTCCACCTCTCGCCGAGCAACGCGGCGCCGTCCGGGTGACGCAGGACCCCCGGCTTGGGCGGTTCGGTGTCGAGGCGGTACATCCGGTAGTCGGCGCTGGACCGGACCGGCCCACGCCAGGCGGCGCCACGTGAGGTGAGCTGGTGCTCGAGCGGGCCCCCACGCCGGTGTGCGCCGAACACCACCAGGTCGACGGCCGGCGC
>NZ_JAALED010000009.1:0-20268 GCF_014145155.1 Dietzia sp. B19
CGAGGCCGTGGGCGCGGTTCTCTGACGGGGACCGCCGGGACGACGACGGGACGACGACGAGGGCCCCGCCGACCGCGTGACGCGGTGGGCGGGGCCCTCACACCGGATCCGTGACGGATCGGGCCTGACGCGACTCAGGCCTTGCCGGTGTCCTCGCTGGTGGCGTGGGTGGTGTCCTCGGACACCGCGTCGGCGGTCTCCTCGGCGGTGTCCACGTCGGCGTCGTCGGCGGCCTCCACCTGATCGGCGATCGGGCTGTTGGCCTCGGCCTCGGCGGTCACCTCATCGGTGGTCACGTCGTCGGTGGACTCCGTGGCCGAGGTGTCGGCCGACTTCTTGGAGGCGGCGGCGCGGGTGGCGCGCGTGGCCTCGGCGGACGCCAGCGGCTCGGTGACGAGCGCGATCATCGCCATGGGCGCGTTGTCGCCCTTGCGGTTCTCGAGCTTGACGATCCGGGTGTAGCCACCGTCGCGGTCGGCGACCCGGGGGCCGATCTCGGCGAACAGCTTGTGCAGGACGTCCTTGTTGCGGACGAGCTTGGCGGCCTCACGACGGTCGGCCAGCGTGCCGCGGCGCGCCTTGGTGATGAGCTTCTCCGCGTACGGACGAAGCAGCTTCGCCTTGGTCTCCGTGGTTCGGATCGCATCGTGCTCGAACAGCTGGGTGGCCAGGTTCGACAGGATGAGCCGCTGGTGGGCCGGGGATCCGCCGAGGCGGGCGCCCTTCTTGGGCTTGGGCATCAGATTCTCCTAGGAATGGTGTGCTGAGAGCTCGTCAGAGCTGCTCGGTCTCGGCGTAATCCTCGCCGCCCTCGTCGGTCCACGTCCCGGTCTCGGCGTCGTAGCCGGCGACCGAGGCGGGATCGAACCCGGGGGGCGCATCCTTGAGCGACAGGCCGAGCTCGACGAGCTTGACCTTGACCTCGTCGATCGACTTCTGACCGAAGTTGCGGATGTCGAGCAGGTCCGACTCGCTGCGCGCCACGAGCTCGCCCACGGTGTGGACACCCTCGCGCTTGAGGCAGTTGTAGGACCGGACGGACAGGTCCAGGTCGTCGATCGGCATGCCGTAGGCGGCGATGTGATCGGCCTCGGCCGGGCTGGGCCCGATCTCGATGCCCTCGGCCTCGTCGTTGAGCTCACGTGCCAGGCCGAAGAGCTCGACCAGCGTCTTGCCCGCGGACGCCAGGGCGTCACGGGCGGTCATCGAGTTCTTGGTCTCGACGTCCAGGACCAGGCGGTCGAAGTCCGTGCGCTGGTGCACACGGGTGGCCTCGACCTTGTAGGTGACCTTGAGGACGGGCGAGTAGATCGAGTCGACCGGGATGCGGCCGATCTCGTGTCCCGCGTCCTTGTTGAGCCCCGCGGGGACGTAGCCACGACCGCGCTCGACGACCAGCTCGATCTCCAGACGGCCCTTCTCGTTGAGAGTGGCGATGTGCAGGTCCGGGTTGTGCACCTCGACGCCGGACGGCGGGACGATGTCACCGGCGGTGACGGCTCCCGGGCCCTGCTTCTTGAGGTACATGGTGACCGGCTCGTCCTCGACGGACGAGACGACCAGGCCCTTGAGGTTCAGGATGATGTCGGTGACATCCTCCTTGACGCCCGGCACGGTGGTGAACTCGTGCAGGACACCCTCGATGCGGATGCTGGTCACGGCCGCGCCCGGGATGGACGACAGCAGCGTGCGACGCAGGGAGTTGCCGATGGTGTAGCCGAAACCGGGCTCGAGGGGCTCGAGCACGAACCGTGAGCGGTTCTCGGAGACGACCTCCTCGGTGAGGGTGGGCCGCTGGGAGATGAGCATGTGCTACCTCTTTCGATTCTCGGCGTCCGCTATTTGACGCCGTAGTAACCCACCGTCGCCGGGCGGGCCGCGATGTGCGGCCCGCCCGGCGACGGGGGAGGACAGATCACTTCGAGTAGAGCTCGACGATCAACTGCTCCTGCAGCGGCACATCGATCTGCGCGCGCTCGGGAAGCTGGTGCACGAGGATGCGGAGCGTCGTGGGGACGACCTGCAGCCACGCCGGGACGGGACGCTCGCCGAGCATCTCGGTGGCGATCTCGTACCAGTCCATCTTGGTGGACTTGGGACGGACGTCGATGATGTCGTACTGCGACACCCGGTAGCTCGGGATGGTCACCTTCTGGTCGTTGACCCGGAAGTGACCGTGGCTCACGAGCTGGCGTGCCTGGCGACGCGTCTGCGCGAGACCCGCGCGGTACACGACGTTGTCCAGACGCGATTCCAGGATCTGGAGGAGGTTCTCGCCGGTCTTACCGCCCCGGCGGTTGGCCTCCTCGTAGTAGCGACGGAACTGCTTCTCCATCACGCCGTAGGTGAAGCGGGCCTTCTGCTTCTCCTGCAGCTGGGTGCGGTACTCGGACTCCTTGATCCGCGCGCGGCCGTGGTGGCCGGGCGGGAAGGGCCGACGTTCGAATGCGGTGTCCCCACCGACGAGGTCCACGCCCAGACGGCGGGACTTGCGGGTGACGGGGCCGGTGTAACGTGCCATGGTTCTCTACGTTCCTTCCGGCTCAGACTCGACGCCGCTTGGGCGGACGACAGCCGTTGTGGGGCTGGGGGGTGACATCGGAGATCGTGCCGACCTCGAGGCCGGCGGCCTGGAGCGAACGGATGGCGGTCTCACGACCCGAACCCGGGCCCTTGACGAACACGTCGACCTTCTTCATGCCGTGCTCCTGCGCCTTGCGGGCCGCGTTCTCGGCGGCGAGCTGGGCGGCGAAGGGCGTCGACTTGCGCGAGCCCTTGAAACCGACGTGGCCCGAGGACGCCCAGGCCAGAACGGCGCCGGACGGATCCGTGATCGAGACGATCGTGTTGTTGAACGTGCTCTTGATGTGGGCCTGGCCGTGAGCGACGTTCTTCTTCTCCCTGCGACGGCCCGTCTTCTTGGGGCCCGCAGCGCGTGACTTGGGGGGCATTACTTCTTCTTTCCGGCGACGGTCTTCTTCGGGCCCTTGCGGGAGCGGGCGTTGGTCTTGGTCCGCTGACCGCGGACGGGGAGACCCCGGCGGTGGCGGATGCCCTGGTAACTGCCGATCTCGATCTTCCGGCGGATATCGCCCTGGATCTCACGGCGGAGGTCACCCTCGACCTTGTAGTTGCCTTCGATGTCGTCACGAAGGACGGTCAGCTGCTCGTCGGTGAGGTCCTTGGTGCGCAGGTCCGGGCTGACCCCGGTCCGCTCGAGGATCTCGACGGCCCGCGTGCGACCGATGCCGAAAATGTAGGTGAGCGCGATCTCCATACGCTTGTCACGTGGGAGATCAACGCCGGCAAGACGTGCCATGTGGCGTTTCTCTTTCGTCGTGCGGTAGGTCTGCTCCCCGACCGTCCCCGATGCCGCATGGTCATCTCACGATGAGCATCCGTCCGGGGCCCTGGCCTCCGCATCCAGGGGTGTGGTACCCGCCTCGACCAGGTACTTCAGAGGCGGCTGGTTCAGGGAGTTGAGCGCTTTACTTGTAGCGGTAGACGATCCGACCGCGGGTGAGGTCGTACGGTGACAGCTCGACGACCACCCGGTCCTCGGGGAGAATGCGGATGTAGTGCTGCCGCATCTTCCCACTGATGTGCGCGAGGACCTTGTGTCCGTTCTCGAGCTCGACGCGGAACATTGCGTTCGGCAACGGCTCGACAACTCGGCCCTCGACCTCGATGGCTCCGTCTTTCTTTGCCATGCTGGTTACGGTCCTCCACGATTCCCCGGATGTCGTCTACCGGATTCTGGTGCACTGGTGGGCACACCGACGTATAAGCCTACGTCAGTGGTCGTTCTAGTGCCAATCGGCGCTCACCCGTAGCAGGCGCGTCCTGCCGGCACGCCGTCGAAGCGCTGCTGCAGCCAGTTCATCGCGGCCGGCAACTTCTCCACCGCGCCGAGGAGATGCTCGGGCGCCAACCCCGGCTCCCACGTGAGCGGGGTCCCCTCGCGGCAGTAACGCGTGGCGGTCTCCTCCGCGTCCCAGAACGGCACCAGCGGGTCGGTGCGGGAATGCCACATGAACACCGGCACCCGGGGGACGTCCGGTGTCAGGCGCACGCTGTTCTCCGCGAAGGCCCGCATCAGGCCCTCCTCCGCGAGCAGGTCTCCCCCCTCGAGGACCATGGGCACGGACCGGAACGCGCCGTACACCAGCAGCGAGGCCGTGCACCTGCCCTTCATCCGCTCGAACAGCGCCCAGCCCTCGGGGGTGAGCTTCTCCTCGAGACGGATGTCCTCCGGGTACTCCCGCGCCATCCCCACGGCGGCGGCGAAGGCCAACCCGAACGCGGGGTGCGGCCAGTTGCCGATCATCCGCGCCATCGTCGTCATGTCCGTCGGGATGCCGCCCTGGGCGACCCCCACCAGGTTGACGTCCGGTGCGTAGTCGTCGTGCATGAGCGACACCCAGGCACTGGCGATCCCGCCACCCGAGTACCCCAGCGCCCCGAACCGGCTGTGCCGCGCGTCGAACCGGGGGTCGTCGCGGACGGCCCGCATCCCGTCCAGCACGATCCGCGCGGACAGCTGTCCCCCGGGGTAGGCGACCTTGGGACCGAGATGATCGGGGATGAGCACCGTCCAGCCCTGGTCCAGCCGGACCCGCAGGAACGCCATCGCGTTGTCCTGCACCGTCTCGAGGGTCGGGTTGACCAGGGTCTCGGTGGGGGCGCAGCTCTGCCCCAGTGCGTTCAGGTAGTGCTGGTAGCTCAGGACGGGGCCGTTCGGGCGCGCGTGGGGCGGCCGGACCACCGTCGCGGTCGCGAGGATCGGACGATCCCGGGTGTCGGTCGACCGGTACGCGATCTCCGTCACCTCGTACCCGAGGAACGCGGGCATGGTCACGACCCGGGTGTTGATCACCTGTCCGAGACCCGCGGCCGCGAGCACCGCGGGGTCCGCGTGATAGAACGGCGCCGGCTGGGGGTCCTCCATCAGGGACCCCTGTCCGCCCTCCATCAGCGACTGCGCGGCCGCGGACGGGGTCGGTCCCGCCATCTGGGCCAGGATCACCACCATCGTGAGGACAGCCGCCACAGCCGTGCGCGTCGGTGTGATCGTGGTTCGGCGCACGTGGGGGTGAACGAGCATGCCCTGACCTTTCAGGCCGGTGGTCAACAGTGGGAACACTCTAACCTGAGGCCCGGAGGGCCCGGCACCGGTCCCCCGCGACCGCGCTCAGTCCGTGGGCCGAACGGTGAGCACACGGGGGCCGTCGGCGGTGACGGCGACCGTGTGCTCCCAGTGTGACGACGGCGACCCGTCCACCGTGACGACCGTCCAGTCGTCGGCCAGGGTGCGGGTGTCGGTCTCGCCACCCAGGACGAGCATGGGCTCGACGGCCAGGACGGACCCCTCCTGGAGCCGCGGCCCCTTGCCCGGCTTGCCCTCGTTGGCGAGGAACGGCCACTCGTGCATCTCACGACCGATGCCGTGCCCGCCGAACCCGTCGACTATCCCGAGGGTGACGCCGAGACGCTGCTCCGCGCGACGCGTGGCGGTCTCCAGGGCGTGCGAGACGTCCGTCAGGCGGCTACCGGGAGTCATGGCGAGGATGCCCTCCGCGAGCACCTCCCGCGTCGCCTGGTTGAGAAGGGCCACCTGAGGGTCCAACTCGCCCACGCCGAAGGTCCACGCGGAGTCGCCGTGCCACCCGTCCAGCACCGCGCCGCAGTCGACCGAGACCAGGTCGCCCTCCTGCAGGACGGTGGTGGGTCCCGGGATCCCGTGGACGACCACCTCGTTGACGGACGAGCAGATCGACCCGGGGAACCCCTCGTACCCCTTGAAGGACGGGACCGCACCGGCGTCCCGGATCAGCTGGTCGACCAGCGAGTCGAGATCCGCGGTGGTCGCGCCCGGAACCGCCGCCTCGCGTGCGGCGACGAGCGCACGACCGACGATCCGGCCGGCCTCCTCCATCGCGTCCAGCTCGCCGGGAGTGCGCGCTGTCACCACGCTCGTGCGCGACCGACCGAACACGACTGCTCAGCGATCCAGCGCGGCGAGGGCCCGTGCGTTGATCTCGTCGACCTCGCCCACGGCGTCGACGGTCGTGACATCGTCGCCGTAGTACTCGAGGAGGGGTGCCGTCTCGGACCGGTAGACGGCCATGCGGTTGCGGATCACGTCCTCCGTGTCGTCCTCACGACCGCGGGCGAGCATCCGCGCGACCACGGTGTCCTCGTCGACCTTGAACTCGATCACGACGTCGAGCTCGAGACCCGCCTCGGCGAGCATGCCCTTGAGCGCGTCGGCCTGCTCGACACTGCGGGGGTAGCCGTCGAGCAGGAACCCCTCGGTCGCGTCGGGCTCACCGATACGCGCCTCGACCATCCGGTTGGTGACGTCCGCGGGAACGAGGTTCCCGGCGTCGATGTAGGACTTGGCCTCCTTGCCGAGGTCCGTCCCCTGGGAGATGTTGGCCCGGAAGAGGTCACCCGTGGAGATGTGCGGGATCCCGAGCTTCTCCGACAGCAGGGCCGCCTGGGTTCCCTTGCCGGCGCCGGGGGGGCCGAGGAGGACGAGACGCATGGTGGGGACCAGCCTTTCTTCAGTGTGATGTGCTCGGGGGACGCGGGCGACTACTTGAGGAAGCCCTCGTAGTTGCGCTGCATGAGCTGTGCCTCGATCTGCTTCACGGTGTCGAGACCCACCGACACCATGATGAGCACAGCGGTGCCACCGAACGGCATGTTCTGCATGTCTCCACCCCCGCTACCCATGTCGAGGAAGACGTTGGGCAGCACCGCGATCAACCCGAGGTACAGGGAACCGAACAGCAGGATCCGGTTGAGCACGTACCCGAGGTACTCGGCCGTCGGGCGACCCGGGCGGATGCCCGGGATGAAGCCGCCGTACTTCTTCATGTTCTCGGCCTGCTCCATCGGATCGAACTGGATGGCCACGTAGAAGTAGGCGAAGAAGATGATCAGGGCGAAGTACAGCAGGATGTAGCCCCAGCTCGAGGGGTTCTGCAGGTACTGCATGACGTAGCGCTGCCAGAACCCGTCCGCGGCGGGCTCCGGCCCCTGGATCAGCTGGGTGATGAGGATCGGCACGTACATCATGGACGACGCGAAGATCACGGGGATGACGCCGGCCTGGTTGACCTTGAGCGGCAGGTAGGTCGACGTGCCGCCGTACTGACGACGTCCGACCATGCGCTTGGCGTACTGGACCGGGATACGGCGCTGGCCCTGCTCGACGAACACGACCGCGACGACGATCAGCACCACCGCGAACATGACCGCGGCGAACTTCAACGTCGAGGAGTTCTGGTAGATGTTGACGCCCTCGGCGGGGATCCGCGAGGCGATGCCGGCGAAGATCAGCAGCGACATGCCGTTGCCGACGCCGCGGTCGGTGATGAGCTCACCGAACCACATGACGAGCGCTGCGCCGGCGGTCATCACGATGACGATGGTGGCCAGGGTGAGGATGTCATCGTCCATCAGGACGGACTCGCCGTTGCCGAGCAGCTGCCCGCGGTCGGCGAGCGCCACGATGCCGGCGGACTGCAGCACGGCCAGCGCGATGGTGAGATAACGCGTGTACTGCGTCATCTTGGCCTGACCGGACTGCCCCTCCTTCTTGAGTTGCTCGAAGTAGGGGATCACCACGGTGAGCAGCTGCACGATGATGCTCGCCGTGATGTACGGCATGATGCCGATCGCGAACACGGACAACTGCAGGAGTGCGCCGCCGGAGAACAGGTTGACCAGGGAGTACAACTGCGCGTTGTCCCCGGTCATCGCGGTGTCGAGGAGTCCCCGGAGCTTGGGGTAGTCGACACCGGGCGACGGGATCTGCGCGCCGATGCGGTAGAGGATGATGATCCCGAGGGTGAAGAAGATCTTCTTCCTCAGATCCGTGTCCTTGATCGCGGACGCGAGTGCGGAGAGCACATGTCCTCCTGGTCATGGACGGCCCGTAGCCGCCGCCTTCGTCGAATGCAGATGCGCCGGGAGGGTCAGACCGACGGCAGTGGTGCCGCACCCCGAACGCACAACAAGAAAAACTGTATCAAGATGAGCGCAGGGGCCGGATCCGAGACTCTCGGACCCGACCCCTGCACCCGTCATCCGGCCCCGTCGGGGGCCGGTCGGGGACTCAGGCCCCGGCCTCCGACACGCTTCCGCCGGCGGCCTCGATCTTGGTCTTGGCCGACGCGGACACCTTGTCGACGGCCACGGTCACGGCCACGGAGATGTCCCCGTCGCCCAGGACCTTGACCGGCTGGTTCTTGCGGACGGCCCCCGCGGCGACGAGCTCGGCGACGCCGACCTGCCCACCGGAGGGGAACAACCGCTGGATGTCGGACACGTTGACGACCTGGAAGACGACCTTGTTGCGGTTCTTGAAGCCCTTGAGCTTCGGAAGACGCATGTGGATCGGCATCTGGCCACCCTCGAACGCCGCGGGGACGTTCTTGCGTGCCTTGGTTCCCTTGGTACCGCGACCGGCGGTCTTGCCCCGCTTGCCGCCCTCACCGCGACCCACGCGGATCTTGTCGGTGTGGGCGCCGGGTGCCGGGCGCAGGTGATGCAACTTGATGGTCATGCTCACTCCGTCTCTTCGACCACGACGAGGTGGTTCACGACGTTGATGAGACCCCGGGTCTGAGCGTTGTCCTCACGGACGACCGTCTTCCGGATGCCCTTGAGTCCCAACGTCCGCAGGGAGTCCTTCTGGTTCTGCTTGGTCCCGACAGTGCCGCGGACCTGGGTGATCTTGAGGTTGGCCATGATCTACGCCCCCTGTCCGGCACGTGCGCGGAGCATGCCCGCGGGTGCGACGTCCTCGATGGGCAGACCACGGCGGGCCGCGACCTCCTCGGGACGATGGAGACCCTTGAGCGCGGTCACCGTGGCGTGGACGACGTTGATGGCGTTGTCCGACCCCAGCGACTTGCACAGGATGTCGTGCACGCCGGCGCACTCGAGCACGGCACGCGCCGCGCCGCCCGCGATCACACCGGTACCCGGCGAGGCCGGACGGAGCATGACGACGCCCGCGGCCGCCTCACCCTGGATCGGGTGCGGGATGGTGGAGCCGATGAGCGGGACGCGGAAGAAGTTCTTCCGGGCCTCCTCCGACCCCTTCTGGATCGCCGCCGGCACCTCCTTGGCCTTGCCGTAGCCGACGCCGACCATGCCGTTGCCGTCACCCAGGATCACGAGGGCGGTGAAGCTGAATCGCCGACCGCCCTTGACGACCTTGGAGACGCGGTTGATGGTGACGACACGCTCGATGAACTGTGACTTCTCGTCGTCGCGGCCACCGCGACGATCGTTTCCGCCACGGCCACGGCCCCCGCCGCCGCGGCCGCCCTGGGCGTTGTCGTTGGTGGTGGTCTTGTTGTCCGCGGCGGGCCCGGTGCTTCCGCCGTCACGACGCTGACGTCCCGGCATCAGACGGTCCTTCCGTTAAGGGTCAGTGCAGTGGTCTTGGTCATCAGAACTCCAGCCCACCCTCGCGGGCGGCGTCGGCCAGGGACGCGATCCGGCCGTGGTACTTGTTGCCACCACGGTCGAACACGACGGCATCGATGCCGGCGGCCTTGGCGCGCTCGGCCAGGAGCTGGCCGACCTTCGCGCTGCGGTCCTTCTTGTCGCCCTCGAGAGTGCGGACATCGGCCTCGATCGTCGACGCGGCGGCCAGCGTGCGGCCGGCCAGGTCGTCGATGATCTGGGCGTGGATGTGGCGCGAGGACCGGTTGACGACCAACCGCGGACGCTCGGGGGTACCGGCGACCTTCTTGCGGAGGCGGTAGTGGCGCCGGGTACGGCCGACACGACGTGCTGTCGAGACGTCGGTACCCAGCGGGGAACGCTTCTTTGTGCTGCTCATGGTCACTTACCCGTCTTTCCGACCTTGCGACGGACCTGCTCGCCCTCGTAACGGATGCCCTTGCCCTTGTACGGGTCGTGCTTCCGCAGCCGCTTGATGTTGGCGGCGATCTGGCCCACCTGCTGCTTGTCGATCCCGGAGATCGAGAACTTCGTGGCGCCCTCGACGGCGAACGTGATGCCGTCGGGTGCCGCGATCGGCACGGGGTGCGAGTAGCCGAGGGCGAACTCGAGGTCCGTGCCCTTGGCGACGACGCGGTAACCCACGCCGAAGATCTCCATCTTCTGCACGTAACCCTCGGTGACGCCCACGACCATGTTGTTGACCAGGGAGCGGGAGAGGCCGTGCAGCGACCGGTTGTCCCGGTGGTCGTCGGGACGGTTCACCGTGATGGTGCCCTCCTCGACCGACACCGTGATCGGTGCGGGGAGATCCTGGGTGAGCTCACCCTTGGGACCCTTGACGGTGATGGTCTGGCCGTCGACCTTGATGTCGACGCCGGACGGAACGGTGATCGGAGCCTTGCCGATTCGTGACATTTCTCGCCCCCTTACCAGACGTAGGCGAGGACTTCCCCGCCCACCTTCTTGTAGTTCGCCTGACGGTCCGTGAGCAGACCCTGGGAGGTCGAGATGATCGCGATACCCAGTCCGCCGAGGACCTTGGGCAGGCCGGTGGACTTGGCGTACACGCGGAGACCCGGCTTGGAGACTCGCTTGATGCCCTGCAGGCTGCGCTGGCGCGACGGGCCGTACTTGAGGTCGATGGTGAGCTTCTTGCCCACCTCGGCGTCCTCGACGGCGTAGTCGGTGATGTAACCCTCTTGCTTGAGGATCGCCGCGATGTTGCCCTTGATCTTGGAATGCGGCATGGAGACGGTGTCGTGGTACGCCGAGTTGGCGTTACGCACACGCGTCAACATGTCCGCGATGGGGTCGGTCATCGACATGGATTTACCATGTTCCTTTCTCGTCACGGTTCCCATGCAGCACGGGTGCGGTCGACCTGTGGGCCGGCCGTGTCCGTCGTGGGCCTATCACGAAGAGTTCGAATGTTCTGTTGTGTGGGGCCCGCCGATCGTCTGACGATCTGCGGGGGACCCGCCGCGCGTGGCGCTCTTCTCGCCACCCGCGACCCGACGGCTGGGCCGTCTGCCCGTCGCCGGGGACCCGCTGATGCGGTGCCCCGGCGCGGACGGCCGGTCCGGCCCTGACCCGTGAGGTCAGTCCTCCTTGAAGGGGAAGCCGAGGTGCTTGAGCAGCGCCCGACCCTCTTCGTCGTTCGTCGCGGTCGTGACGACCGTGATGTCCATGCCGCGGGGGCGGTCGACCTTGTCCACGTCGATCTCGTAGAACATGGTCTGCTCGTTGAGCCCGAAGGTGTAGTTGCCGTGACCGTCGAACTGCTTGCCCGAGAGGCCGCGGAAGTCGCGGATTCGCGGGAGGGCGATCGTCGTCAGACGATCGAGGAACTCCCACATGCGGTCACCGCGCAGCGTCACACGCGCGCCGATCGGCATCCCCTCTCGGAGCTTGAACTGCGCGATGGACTTGCGGGCCCGGCGGATCTGCGGCTTCTGGCCGGTGATCAGCGTGAGGTCGGTGATCGCGCCGTTGATCAGCTTGGCGTCACGGGCGGCGTCACCGACACCCATGTTGACGACGACCTTGACGACGCCCGGGATCTGCATGACGTTCGCGTACTCGAACGTCTCGTTCAGGGCCGGCTTGATCTCGGCGCTGTACCGCGCCTTGAGACGCGGCGTGTACCCGGTGGGAAGTGCGGTTTCGGTCATGGTCACAGGTCCTTCCCGGTCTTGCGCGAGACCCGGACGCGCTTACCGTTCTCGTCGGTGCGGATTCCGACGCGCGACGGGGCGCCGTCCGCGTCCACGACCATCACGTTGGACACGTGGATCGGGGCCTCCTGCGTGACGATGCCACCGGAGGAGGCGCCACGCTCGGCAGCCGAGTTGGCGGTGTGCTTCTTGATGCGGTTCACGCCCTCGACGAGGACCTTCTCCTGCGCGGGGAAGGCCTGGATGACCTTGCCCTTGGCGCCCTTGTCCTTGCCGGCGATGACGAGCACCGTGTCGCCCTTGTGGACCCTCATGTCAGAGCACCTCCGGAGCCAGCGAGACGATGCGCATGAACTTCTTGTCGCGCAGTTCGCGACCGACGGGCCCGAAGATACGGGTACCACGCGGGTCGTTGTCGTTCTTGATGATGACGGCGGCGTTCTCGTCGAACTTGATGTACGAGCCGTCCGGGCGACGGCGCTCCTTGGCGGTGCGCACGATGACGGCCTTGACGACCTCACCCTTCTTGACGTTGCCACCGGGGATGGCGTCCTTGACGGTGGCGACGATGATGTCGCCCACGCCTGCGTAGCGACGCTTGGATCCGCCGAGAACGCGGATGCAGAGAATCTCCTTGGCACCCGTGTTGTCGGCGATCTTGAGTCGCGACTCCTGCTGGATCATGGTTCTCCTGACCAGGCTTGTTCAGATGTGTGCCGGATTCCGACCCGACACACGCGGCCACGTCACCCGCACCGGTCTCGCGACGCGGCTACCACGGGCAACTGTTCCAGTGTAGGGGTCCCGGCGCCCGAGCCCCAAATCGCCCGTCAGCTCCCGGCGGATCCGGACGAGCCGGCCGAACCGAGCGAGCCGGCCGATCCTCCCGCGCCGGGTGCCTCCCCCGCTCCCCCGGTCGTCGTCCGGCCGTTGGGCACGGCGGGCTCCAGACCGGTCAGGATGTGGTCCATCCCGGGCAACATCTGGGTCACGAAAACGGGCCAGTTGTGGATACCGGTCGGCATGTAGCTCATCCGGAGTCGCACGTCGGGGACGGAGGCAAGGGCGGATTCCAGATTCCTGGTGCTCTCGTAGGAGCCCTTCTCGAGGATATGCCCGTCGATGAGAACGAGTTCGTTGCTTCCGAAATTGCCGAGCTCCGCGGAGCCGACCCGCCCGGTGGCCGCACTGAGATAGACGGCCATACCCTCCAGGCCTGACGGGTCGGCGACGGTGTCGTGCGCCTGCCAGGCCGCCGATCCACGCGGGCCCCACATGTTGGTGGCGTCGCCGTTCCGCGCGGCGACCGTCAGCCGCGAGTACTGGTAGCCGAGCTCGTCTGTCGTCGAGTAGGCACCCGACACCCCACCGACCCCGCTGAACATCTGGGGATTGGTGTTGGCGAGGTGCAACGCCGACGCCGCCCCCATCGATACGCCGAGTACACCCCAGTCCCCGTTGTGCGCCGGGGGCTCGACGATCCCCGACAGTCCGTTCACCAGCAGTTCCGGAAGCTCCTCGGTAAGGAAAGTCTCCCAGTTGTTCGGCCCGAGAACCGGATCATCGGTAAGCCAGTCCGACCACATCGAGGACGGCGCGCCTGTCGGTGCGATTACGTTGACCTCACGTTCGCGAAGGGCCGGGTCACCCCAGCCCATCCCACCGCTCCACCCCGAGGGCGACTCACTCCCGACGCCGTCCAGGAAGTAGACGTTGGGGGCGTCGACCCCGGCGGGTGCGCGATACACCTCGACGCGGACGGTCCGCTGCATCGTCTTCGACGTCACGGTCCAGACCTCTGCCCGGGCATCGTCCGGGTTCAGCGAACCCGGGAACATGGGCCGCACCTCCCGGACCGTGTTCTCGGTGATCGTCGAATCGCGCGTGGCGATCGGCCTGGACGATGGCGCGGAGCTACCGGGGCGGGCGAAATCACCCGAGCCCGCGGCGGCCACGGACCCGAGAACGGAGGTCAGCGGGATGGGAGCGCCCAACTGCGTAAGGGCGGCGACGCTCAGTGACGGAACCCCGAGCAGACTGCCCGGTGCAACGCTCGGCACCAGGGATCCGGGGTCAAGGCTCTGCGCACCCGCAGCCCCTGCACCGGCCCCGATGACCATGGCCGCCGCGGCCACGCTCGTCGCACGGAGGGCGGCGGAGGTGCGACGACGCACTCCCCCGTGCCCATCCCCGTGCGCGCCGGTACGGCGTCCGTCGAACCCGTCCCGACCAGTTCCGTCCCGATCGATATCCGGCCTTCTCGTCATTTCCCGATCCCGTCCTCGTGCGCGACGCGGCCCACGGGAACTGACGCCCCGGGCCGCAGGGTGAACTCCGGCTCGGTCGCCGATGACACAATACTGACTTGTCGTATCAAGACTAGGATTTTGTTACATCCCCACACGCCGCCGGCCCGGCCCCGAGTGTTCGGGGCCGGGCCGGGGGTGAGAGTGGAGCGACTCTCCTACTTCGCGCGCTCCAGGACCTCGACGACGCGGTAGCGCTTGGTGGCGGACAGCGGGCGGGTCTCCATGATCCGCACGCGGTCGCCGACACCGGCGTCGTTGGTCTCGTCGTGCGCCTTCACACGCTCGGTACGGCGCATGATCTTGCCGTAGAGCGGGTGCTTCACGCGGTCCTCGAGTTCGACGACGATGGTCTTGTCCATCTTGTCGGACACGACGTACCCGATCCGCACCTTGCGGCTGTTGCGCTCGGTGTTCTCGCTGGCCTCAGTCACGGCTGCTTCCTTGTCACTCACTTGGCATCACCCGGCGCCGCCGACAACCCGAGCTCGCGCTCGCGGATGACGGTGTAGATGCGTGCGATGTCGTGACGGACGACGCGCAGGCGACGGTTGTTGGTCAGCTGACCGGTGGCCATCTGGAAGCGCAGGTTGAACAGCTCCTCCTTGGCCTCACGAAGACGCGCGGTGAGCGCATCGGCGTCGAGTTCACGCAACTCGGGGGCGGTGGTTCCACTAGCCATCAGAACTGCTCCTCCCGGGTCACGATACGGGTCTTGCACGGGAGCTTGTGCTGCGCGCGGCGCAGCGCCTCGCGTGCGGTCTCCTCGTTCGGGTACGACATCTCGAAGAGGATGCGACCCGGCTTGACGTTCGCGACCCACCACTCGACGGATCCCTTACCGGAACCCATGCGGACCTCGGCGGGCTTCTTGGTCAAGGGGCGATCGGGGTAGATGTTGATCCACACCTTGCCGCCACGCTTGATGTGGCGGTTGATCGCGATACGCGCGGACTCGATCTGACGGTTGGTGACGTACGCCGGCTCGAGAGCCTGGATGCCGTACTCACCGAACGTCACCTTGGTGCCGCCCTTGGCCCCGCCGCTACGGCCGGGGTGGTGCTGCTTGCGGTGCTTGACGCGCTTGGGGATAAGCACTGTCACGCCTCCCTGGTCTGATTCTGCGGAGCCTGGGCGGGGGCCTCGGCAGCCGGACCGGAACCGGCGCGGCCGGTCTCGGTGCTGGTGGCCGTGGTGCCCTGGGCGCCGGAACGACGCGGCCGGCCTGCGCCACGCTCGCGGCGCGGTCCTCGGTCGGCACCGCCGCGGTTGCTGGACTGGGCGTACTGATCGGACTCGCGACGACCGCCGACCACGTCACCCTTGTAGATCCACACCTTGACGCCGATGCGACCGAAGGTCGTCTTGGCCTCGTAGGTGCCGTAGTCGATCTCGGCACGCAGGGTGTGAAGCGGGACGCGACCCTCGTGGTAGCGCTCCGAACGCGACATCTCGGCACCGCCGAGACGACCCGAGCAGACCACCTTGATGCCCTTGACCTGCGGCTGACGCATCGCGGACTGGATGCCCTTACGCATCGCGCGGCGGAACGCCACGCGGTTGGAGAGCTGCTCCGCGATGCCCTGGGCCACGAGCTGGGCGTCGGCCTCGGTGTTCTTGATCTCGAGGATGTTGAGGTGGACCTGCTTCGCGGTGAGCTTCTCGAGCTCGCCGCGGAGACGGTCGGCCTCGGCGCCACGACGACCGATCACGATGCCCGGCCGGGCGGTGTGGATGTCGACGTTGACGCGGTCGCGGGTACGGGAGATGTCCACGCCCGAGATGCCGGCCCGCTCCATGCCCTTGGACAGGAGCTGACGGATCTTGATGTCCTCGGCGACGTAGTCCGCGTACTGCTTGTCGGCGTACCACTTGGACGTCCAGTCCGAGGTGATGCCGAGACGGAAGCCGTGCGGCTGGATCTTCTGTCCCATTTAGCGGGCACCTCCCTGGTTACGACGACCCCGGCCGGTGGAACCGGCCTTCTCGGGCACGCTGGTCACCTCGACGGTGATGTGGCTCGTGCGCTTACGCACTCGGAACGCACGACCCTGGGCACGCGGACGGAACCGCTTCAGGGTCGGGCCCTCGTCGGCGAACGCAGCCGACACGACCAGGGTCCGGGGATCCAGGTCGAGGTTGTTCTCGGCGTTCGCGATGGCGGACGCGAGGACCTTGCCCACCGGCTCGCTGGCGGCCTGCGGGGCGAACCGCAGGATGTCCAACGCGTCGGAGGCGTCCTTGCCCCGGATCAGGTCGATCACACGACGCGCCTTCATGGGCGTGACGCGGACGAACTTGGCGGTGGCCCGGGCGGAGAGCTGCTGCTCGTCCTGCACCGTGCCTTCGGCGGTCTTGCTGGTATCAGTGCTCATCGGCGCTTACTCTTCCGATCGTCCTTGATGTGCCCCTTGAACGTGCGCGTCGGCGCGAACTCGCCGAGCTTGTGACCCACCATGGAGTCGGACACGAACACGGGCACATGCTTGCGGCCATCATGGACGGCGAACGTGTGGCCGATGAAATCGGGCAGGATCGTCGAGCGACGCGACCAGGTCTTGATGACCTGATGAGTACCCTTGTCGTTCTGCGCGTCCACCTTCGCGAGGAGGTGCTCGTCGACGAACGGACCCTTCTTGAGACTACGAGGCATCCTAGTTTCCCTCCTTAACGCTTCTTACCGGTGCGACGGCGACGGACAATCATCTTGTCGCTCGCCTTGTTGGGCTTGCGGGTCCGGCCCTCGGGCTGGCCCCACGGGCTGACGGGGTGACGTCCACCGGACGTCTTACCCTCGCCACCACCGTGCGGGTGGTCGACGGGGTTCATGACCACACCGCGGACGGTCGGGCGGACGCCCTTCCAGCGCATGCGGCCGGCCTTACCCCAGTTGATGTTCCCCTGCTCGGCGTTGCCGACCTCGCCGATCGTCGCGCGACAGCGGACGTCGACCCGGCGGATCTCGCCGGACGGCATGCGGAGTGAGGCGTACGCGCCCTCCTTGCCGAGCAGCTGGATCCCGGCACCGGCGGCGCGTGCCATCTTGGCACCGCCCCCGGGACGGAGCTCCACGGCGTGCACGACGGTACCTGCGGGGATGTTGCGGAGCGGCAGGTTGTTGCCGACCTTGATATCGGAACCGACACCCGACTCGACCTTCATGCCCTGCTTGAGGTTCCGCGGGGCCAGGATGTACCGCTTCTCGCCGTCCGCGTAGTGCAGGAGGGCGATGTTGGCGGTGCGGTTGGGGTCGTACTCGATGTGGGCGACGGTGGCGTCGACGCCGTCCTTGTCATTACGACGGAAGTCGATGACACGGTACTGGCGCTTGTGGCCACCGCCCTTGTGACGGGTGGTGATCCGACCGTGACCGTTACGGCCACCGGTCTTGTGTAGTGGGCGAAGCAGCGACTTCTCGGGCGTCGAGCGGGTGATCTCGGCGAAGTCCGAGACGCTCGAGCCGCGACGGCCGGGCGTCGTGGGCTTGTACTTGCGGATAGCCATGAGGTTCTCTCGTCCTTAACTCTTCCCGCCGTCAGGCGGTCAGACCCGGGATCTCGATGGGCTTGCTGTCGGCCGCAAGGGTCACGATGGCGCGCTTGGTGCTCTTGCGCTGTCCGAACCCGGTGCGGGTGCGCTTACGCTTGCCCTGACGGTTGGCGGTGTTGACGGACTCCACCGTGACGCCGAAGATCTCCTGGAGGGCGATCTTGATCTGCGTCTTGTTGGCGTCCGGGGCGACCAGGAACGTGTACACGCCCTGCTCGAGCAGGCCATAGGCCTTCTCGGAGACGACGGGGGCGAGGATCACGTCCCGGGGATCGGCGACGGTGCTCACTTGTCGGCCTCCTTCGCGGCGGTGTTATCCGTGCCTGCGGCACGCTTGCTGGCCTGCGAGACGAACGCGTCCAGTGCCTCCACCGTGAACACGACGTCGTCTGCACGCAGCACGTCGTAGGTGTTGAGCTGATCCGGAGCGATGGGATGGACGTGGTCCAGGTTGCCCACCGAGCGCCACGCTGCGACGTCCTCGCGGCCGACGACGAGCAGGAACTTCTTGCGACCGGACAGGCTTCCGAGGAAGTCCCGCACGCCCGCCGTCGACGGGGTCTGACCCTCGACGAGCTCGGTGACCACGTGGATACGATCGCTGGCGGCCCGGTCGGACAGGGCACCGCGGAGGGCGGCGGCCTTCATCTTCTTGGGGGTGCGCTGCGAGTAGTCGCGCGGCTTCGGACCGTGGACCGTGCCACCGCCGGTGTAGGCGGGGGCGCGGGTCGAGCCCTGGCGGGCGCGGCCGGTGCCCTTCTGGCGGAACGGCTTGCGGCCACCGCCACGGACCTCGCCGCGGGTCTTGGTCGAGTGCGTGCCCTGCCGCGCCGCGGCGAGCTGAGCCACGACGACCTGGTGCATCAGCGCCAGGTTGGGCTCGACGCCGAAGATCGCGGCGGGCAGCTCGACCGACCCGTCGGCCGAACCGGCCGGGGTACGGACGTCAAGCTTGAGATTCACGGTGTTCTCCGTCGTGGTCATGCGCGCGCACCGCCCTTCACTGCGGATCGGACCATCACGAGGCCGCCGTTGCGGCCCGGGATGGCGCCCTTGATCAGGAGGACGCCGGCTTCGGCATCGACCTTGTGGACCTTGAGGTTCATGGTGGTCACGCGCTCGTTGCCCATGCGGCCGGCCATCTTCTTGCCCCGGAACACGCGGCCCGGGGTGGATGCGCCACCGATGGAACCGGGCCGGCGGTGCACGGCCTGGGTGCCGTGTGAGGCGCCCTGTCCGTGGAAGCCGTGACGCTTCATGGTGCCGGCGAAGCCCTTGCCCTTGGAGGTTCCGGTGACGTCGACGAAAGCGCCGTCGGAGAACACATCCGCGCCGAGCTCCTGGCCCAGCTCGAAGGCTGCTGCCTGCTCCGCGTTGTCCAGCCGGATCTCCGCCAGGTGGCGACGCGGGGTCACACCCGCCTTGGAGAACTGGCCCGTGACGGGCTTGGTGACCTTACGGGGGTCGATCGCGCCGAACGCGATCTGGACGGCGTTGTAGCCGTCGGTCTGCTCTGTACGGATCCCGGTGACTACACACGGCCCGGCCTTGATGACGGTAACCGGGACGACCCGGTTGTTCTCGTCGAAGACCTGGGTCATGCCGAGCTTCGCGCCCAGGATTCCCTTGATCTCGGTAGTACTCATCTGTTCACTGTCTCCGCTGCACGTTGCTTGCTGACCGCTGCTCGGTCGGAGGTCACTGGATGTTGACGTCGACGCTGGCAGGCAGGTCGATGCGCATGAGCGCGTCCACGGTCTTGGGCGTGGGGTCGAGGATGTCGATCAACCGCTTGTGGGTGCGCATCTCGAAGTGCTCGCGCGAGTCCTTGTACTTGTGCGGCGAGCGGATGACGCAGTACACGTTCTTCTCGGTCGGCAACGGCACCGGGCCGACGACACGAGCTCCCGTACGGGTGACCGTCTCGACGATCTTGCGCGCCGAGGCGTCGATGGCCTCGTGGTCATAGGCCTTCAGCCTGATGCGGATCTTTTGTCCCGCCACTTCGTCCTCATTCTCCCCCCGCCCCTGAAGGCGGCTGTCGTGAGCGCCCTCGCTGCGCGGGGGACACTTCTGTGTTCGCTTGTCATACGTGACACCGTCTGACCGTCTACCACCCGGTCACATGCATCGGTGCTTCGTCGTGGAGGACCGCCGTCGCGCGCTCACGAACGTGACACGACCACGAGCCCTCCAGAGGACGGAGTGCCGCACTCCCGCGGGGCGAGGGTGACGGCGGAACCGATCCGCTGCCGCTGTTGATGTGTCACGACGCGTCCACGCGGTCGGGCGTGTCGCCCTCCCACTTTTCCGGCGGGTGATCGCTCACCCGCCCCGGTCGTGCTCGCCCGACCAACCCGGCGATCGCGGGGCCCGGGGGCCACACGAGTTCGCCGCCTTGTCCGGGCAACTCGACCAGTATGCCGCACGCACCCCACGGGATCAAAATCGCCGGGGCCGACGGGTCGGGGATGCCGCGCCCGCGTGCCGCGACTTCGGTAGCGTCGAGCCATCAGCGCCCATGCGCCTCGTCACCCAGGAGAGCCCCACGTGAACAGCCGACGCGAACCACGCGACCCCGCCGCCTACAAGCGGGATCGTCGCCAAGCCGTCCTGCGCCACCACCCGGACAAGGGCGGTGACCCGGACGAGATGCTCCGCGCGCTCGAGGAGGTCGACCGCAGACACGGGGTCGGCGGGCCCCGCCGCCCGGAACACGCCGCGACCGCCGAGCAGGTCGCCGCGGTGGC